>JANJTY010000098.1 GCA_024710865.1 Lysobacteraceae bacterium
CGCTTGCGCTCCCGCGGACGGGAGCACGAATGTCACTTGACCCGGCTGACGTACTCGCCGCTGCGGGTATCGACCTTGATCACCTCGTCCTGCTGCACGAACAGCGGCACGCGCACCACCGCGCCGGTCTCAAGCTTGGCCGGCTTGCCGCCGCCGCCCGAGGTGTCGCCGCGCACGCCCGGATCGGTCTCGACGATCTTGAGCTCGACGAAGTTCGGCGGCTGCACCGCGATCGGCGCGCCGTTCCAGAGCGTGACCACGCAGCCCTCCTCGCCCTTCAGCCACTGCCAGGCATCGCCCACGGCGGCCTTGTCGGCCTGAACCTGCTCGAAGGTCTCCTGCTGCATGAAGTGCCAGTAGTCGCCGTCCGCATACAGGTACTGCATGTCGGTATCGACCACGTCGGCCGCCTCGAGCGAGTCGGTCGACTTCATCGTCACTTCCTGCACGCGGCCGGACTTGATGTTGCGGTACTTGACGCGGGTGAAGGCCTGGCCCTTGCCCGGCTTGACGTACTCGGTATCGGTGATGACGCACGGGTCGTTGTTGACCAGGATCTTCATCCCGTTCTTGACGTCGTTCATGCCGTAGCTGGCCATGCTGCGAACTCCCTACTGGAATACAGGAAAGCCGCTGCAGGCAGCGGCTAGAATGGTGGACTTGGATTTCCGCCCCGGATGGGCGGCAAACGACACATGATAACCGCCAACCCCTGCCCCACCCAAGCCGCCGAATCGGTCGCCGACTGGCGCCGGCTCTGGCGCGAGGCCGTCACCGACCCGCGCGAGCTGCTCGCCCTGCTCGACCTGCCGCACCTGGCGGCGGTCCTGCCGGACGATGGCGACGCGGGCTTTCCGCTGCGCGTGCCGCGCGGCTTCGTGGCGCGCATGCGGCGCGGCGACCCGCACGATCCCCTGCTGCGCCAGGTCCTGCCCCTGGCCGAGGAGGCGCACCCGCAGCCCGGCTTCGCGCTCGACGCGGTGGGCGACCTCGCCAGCCGCGAGGGGCCGGGCCTGCTGCACAAGTATCGCGGCCGCGCCCTGCTGATCGCGACCGGGAGCTGCGCGGTCAACTGCCGCTACTGCTTTCGCCGTCACTTTCCGTATGGCGAGAACACCGCTGCGGCGAACGCCTGGGCCGGCGCTCTCGAACAGCTGCGGGCCGACGCGTCCATCAGCGAGCTGATCCTGTCCGGCGGCGACCCGCTCTCGCTCGCCGATGCCAAGCTCGAGGCGCTCTCGGCTCGCCTGCGCGACATCCCGCACCTGCGTCGCCTGCGCCTGCACACCCGCCTGCCCGTGGTGCTGCCCGAGCGGGTCGATGCAGGCCTGCTGCGCTGGATCGGATCCCTGCACCTGCCTCTGGTCTGCGTGGTGCACGCCAACCACGCGAACGAACTGGACCGGGACGTGGCCGACGCCCTCGCCCGCTTGGCCGCGGCCGGCGTCACCCTGCTGAACCAGGCCGTCCTGCTGCGCGGCGTGAACGACAGCGTCGCGGCCCTGGAAGACCTCAGCGAGCGTCTCTTCGCCTGCGGCGTGCTGCCCTACTACCTGCACCAGCTCGACCGGGTGCGCGGGGCGGCGCACTTCGAAGTCGACGATACCCGCGCCCGTACCCTGCACTCGGCCCTGCGCGACCGCGTGCCGGGCTACCTGCTGCCGCGCCTGGTGCGCGAGGTCGCGGGGGCGCCGGCCAAGCTGCCGCTCTGACCCGCCGGTCCGCCGCTGGTCGGAAATACCGATGCCCGGACGGCCAAACCGGATGAACGGTTGCAATGGCGGACATTCGGTTTTCTGTGCAACACTTTGAGTCCGCAAGGAACCCAGCTCCCGCATGGCAAGCACGGACTCCGTCATCCGACTCGTGATCGTCGAGGACCGCCTCGAGGACGCGGAAGGCATCATCAGCATCCTGCGCAACGGCGGCATGGCGGTGCGGCCGTCCCGGCCGGAGTCGGCCGACGAGCTGGCCGAGATGGTGGCCAAGCAGCCGCCCGACATGATCCTGGCCAGCTGGAACGGAAAGTCCATACCGTTCACCGGCGTGATGGAACTGGTCAACCGCAGCTCCAAGGACCTGCCGGTGATCGCGGTGGCGACCGAGCTCAACGAGGCCATCATTCTGGGCTCGCTCGCCGCCGGCGCACGCAACGTGGCACTGCGCAATCGCCCGGAGCACATGCAGCACGTGGTGCGCAGCCAGTTCACCAACCTCGAGAACCGCCGCGCGGTGCGCCGGCTGGAAGTGCAGCTGCGCGAAACCGAGCGCCGTTGCGATGGCCTGATCGACTCCTCGCGCGACCCGATCGCCTACGTGCACGAGGGCATGCACATCCGCGCCAACGCCGCCTACCTCGAGATGTTCGGCTACGAGAGCTTCGAGGAGATCGAAGGCCTGCCGGTGCTGGACATGATCGGCGGCGCCGATGCGGACGAGTTCAAGCAGTTGCTCAAGCGCATGCAGAAGGGCGAGCCGCCGCCCAAGAAGCTTGAGCTCAAGGCGCAGCGTGCCGACGGCGAGACCTTCGATGCCGTGATGGAATTCAGCCAGGCCAGCTACGAGGGCGAACCCTGCCTGCAGATCGTCTTCCGCCAGCAGACGATCGACACCGAGATGATCAAGGAGCTGGACGAGCTGCGCCAGCGCGATCCCGGCACCGGACTGTTCAACCGAACCCATTTCATGGGCGAGCTGGAGAAGGCCGTCGCAGGAGCAGCCGAGGGTCGCAGCGACCAGGCCTTGTTCCTGATCGAGATCGACAACTACGCCGGCCTGCTCAACGAGATCGGCATCGGCCACGCCGACGATCTGCTGCGCGAGGCCGGCCAACGCCTGCAGGGCGAGCTCGGGACCGAGGACATCGCGGCGCGTTTTTCCGACCACACCTTTGCGGTCCTCTGCCGCAAGTCCGACCACACCCGCACGCGCGAGATGGCCGAGCGTCTGCGCAAGGGCTTCCCCGACCACATCCTGGAAGCCGGGGACCGCTCGCTGCACGCGACCATCAGCCTGGGCGGCGTGCAGATCGGCGAGAAGATCGCCAGCGTTCCGCAGGTCCTGGGCAAGGCCAGTCAAGGCTTGCAGGCGGCGTCAGGCGACGGCGGCAACCGCGTCCACCTGTTCGACCCTGCCGCACGTGACCGCGCCGAGGAGGAGCGCATCCAGCACTGGGTGCAGCGCATCCAGGCCGCGCTCAAGGGCAACGATTTCCTCCTCCACTTCCAGCCGATCATCGGCCTGCACGGCAACGAGGTGGAGCACTACGAAGTGCTGCTGCGGATGCGCCAGGGCGCTGGCGACATCATTCCACCACTGTCGTTCCTTCCGATCGCGGAAGAGTACGGCCTGATGGACGACATCGACCGCTGGGTCATCGCGCGCGCGATCCAGACGCTTGCGGCGCAACACAAGGCCGGACGCAACGTGGCCCTGCTGGTCAAGGTCACCCCCCAGGGCCTGACCGAAAGCAGCAACCTCGGACTGATCGTGAGCGAACTGGTGAGGCGCGCAGGCATTCCGGGCGAACGCCTGATCTTCGAGATTCCCGAGTCCAAGGCCTTCACCAACCTCAAGCCGGTGCAGGAGTTCACCAGCGCCATCGCCAGCGTGGGTGCCACCCTGTGCCTCGCGCAGTTCGGCTCGGGCATCAACTCCTTCCAGTTGCTCAAGCACATCGACGCGACCTACCTGAAGATCGACCGCGCCTTCATGCAGGACCTGGCCAAGAACCCGGAAACGCAGAAGAAGGTGAAGGACATATCGGCCGAGGCGCAGAAGCTGGGCAAGCGCACCATCGCCGAGTTCGTCTCGGACGCGGCCAGTCTCACCACCCTGTTCACCTCAAGCGTCGACTACGTCGAGGGCCACTTCCTGGCTTCGGCCGGACCCGAGATGAACTACGACTTCAGCGCGTTCTGAGCCTGCCTCGCTAGTCAGCCTGCGCCCAGCGCTGAGCGCCGACCACCGGATAGGACGAGGCCCGCTTGCGCGGGCCTCGTTGCTTGCACGGGTCGGACCGGCCTCAGCCTGCGTCGCGCAGGGCCTGAATGCGCTCGGCCAGCGGCGGGTGGCTCATGAACAGGCGCTTGAGGCCATCGGCCACGCCGCCCGAGATACCGAACGCGGCGACCTGGCTCGGCAGGGTGCTGTGGCCGTAGGTCTGGGCCAGGCGCTCCAGCGCGGCGATCATCTTCTGGCGGCCCGCCAGCTGGGCGCCACCGGCGTCGGCGCGGAACTCGCGCCAGCGACTGAAGGCCATGGCGATAGTCGAGGCAAGGATGCCGAAGATGATGTCGAGCACGAACACGATGATGTAGTAGGCGAAGCTCGGGCCCTCGTCGCGGTTGCCGCTGATCCAGGAATCGATCAGGCGGCCGACGATGCGGGCGAAGAAGATCACGAAGGTGTTCAGCACGCCCTGGATCAGGGTCATGGTCACCATGTCGCCGTTGGCGACGTGGCTGACTTCGTGCGCCAGCACCGCCTCGGCCTCGTCGCGGTCCATCGCGCGTAGCAGGCCGGTGGAGACCGCGACGAGCGCGTTGTTGCGGCTCGGGCCGGTGGCGAAGGCGTTGATCTCGGGCGCGTCGTAGATCGCGACCTCCGGCATCTTGATGCCGGCGGCCTCGGCCTGGCGGCGGACGGTCTCGAACAGCCAGCGTTCCATCTCGTTCTGCGGCTGCTCGATCACCTGCGCGCCGGTCGCGCGCTTGGCCATCCACTTCGAGATGGCCAGGCTGAGGAACGAGCCGCCGAAGCCGAAGATGGCGGCGAACAGCAGGAGCTGCGCGTTGTTGCCGAGCTGCACGCCGTTGGCCTGCAGGATGGTGAGTACGATGCCGAAGACCACCAGCACGGCCAGGTTGGTGGCCAGGAAGAGCAGAATCCGCATCATGTCGAAGGGTCCTCGGTAGGGGTTTTCTGGAAGCGTGGAGTATCT
This sequence comes from Lysobacteraceae bacterium, assembly GCA_024710865.1. Taxonomy (GTDB): domain Bacteria; phylum Pseudomonadota; class Gammaproteobacteria; order Xanthomonadales; family Xanthomonadaceae; genus JANJTY01. The sequence continues at coordinate 4,943 of JANJTY010000098.1, forward strand.
GGATGCGGGTGAGTCTATTTCAAGACCCGGGTCACGGCATGAATCGTTTGCGAAACGCTATCCTGCACGTTTTCTTCACGCCGGCGCTGAGACCCCGATGAGCGCCTACGTCGGACGCTTCGCGCCCTCGCCCACCGGTCCGCTGCATCAGGGCTCGCTGGTGGCGGCCCTGGCCAGCTGGCTGCGCGCGCGCCAGGCCGGCGGGCACTGGCTGCTGAGAATCGAGGACATCGATCCCCCACGCGAGCAGCCGGGCGCGGCTCAGGTCCAGATCGAAATGCTGGCCGCCCTTGGCCTGGTGCCGGACGCCGAACCGCTCTATCAGTCGCAACGAGCAGTCGCCTATCGCGCAGCGCTGGACGACCTGCTCGCGCGGGGGCTGGCCTTCGGCTGCTCCTGTTCGCGCAGCGATCTCGCTCCGAGCGGCGGCATCCACCGTGGCCCCTGCCGTCCCTCCGATCCGTCGCGCCCGCCGGCCTATCGCCTGCGGGTGGACGATCGGCGCATCGCGTTCGACGACCGCGTGTTCGGCCGGGTCGAGCAGGATCTTGCTGCCGACGTCGGCGACTTCGTGCTGCGCCGCGCCGACGGGCTCTGGGCCTACCAGCTCGCGGTGGTGGTCGACGATGCCGCCCAGGGCATTACCGAAGTCGTGCGTGGCGCCGACCTGCTCGACTCGACCCCGCGCCAGATCGCGCTGCAGCGCGCGCTCGGCCTGCCCACGCCGCGCTACCTGCACGTGCCGCTGGTGCTGGACGCGGGCGGCAACAAGCTGAGCAAATCAGAAGGCGCGGGCGCACTGGATGTCAGCGATCCCGTGTCGGCCTTGCGCGCGGCCTGTCGCCATCTGGGAATCGCGAATGCCGCGCTCGACGTTGCCTTCGACCGCGCGGGCCTGCTGGACCTGGCCGTGCACGCGTTCGACCCGGGCCGCCTGCAGGCGCCGTCGCCGCGCGGAGAGTCGCCGCCGCCGGGCGCTTGAGTGCCGGACGCATGCGCCGCGTAGAATCGCGTCCACGGACGCACGGTGCGTCCGCCATTCACCTGGGAGGGGAACCCGCATGACTTCACGCGTCGCACTCGTCACCGGCGGCACCGGCGGCATCGGCACCGCCATCTGCAAGCGCCTGGCCCAGCAGGGCCATCGCGTCGCCACCAACTACCGCAACGAGGCCAAGGCGCGCGAGTGGCAGGCCGCGATGAAGGCGCAGGGCTTCGACTTCGCCCTCGCCAAGGGTGATGTCGGCAGCCCCGAGGAGGCCGCCGCGATGGTGCGCGAGGTCGAAGCCCAGCTCGGCCCGGTCGAGGTGCTGATCAACAACGCCGGCATCACCCGCGACGGCACCTTCCACCGCATGAGCGCCGAGCAGTGGCACGAGGTGATCAACACCAACCTCAACTCCTGCTTCAACGTCACCCGTCCGGTGATCGACGGCATGCGCGAGCGCAAGTGGGGCCGCATCGTGCAGATCAGCTCGATCAACGGACTCAAGGGCCAGTACGGTCAGGCCAACTACGCCGCCGCCAAGGCCGGCATGCACGGCTTCACCATCTCGCTCGCGCGCGAGAACGCCAAGCTCGGCATCACGGTGAACACGGTCTCGCCCGGCTACGTCGCGACCGACATGGTGATGGCGGTGCCGGAAGAGGTGCGCGCCAAGATCGTCGCCGACATTCCCACCGGCCGCCTCGGCAAGCCCGAGGAGATCGCCTACGCGGTGAATTTCCTGGTGTCCGAGGAAGCGGCCTGGATCACCGGTTCCAACCTCGACATCAACGGCGGCCACCACATGGGCTGGTAGCAGGCCCCGCGGCATGGTGCGCGCCCGCGGCGGCGCGCACCGTGCCCCGTTCCCTGGAGTTCTCCCAAACTTGCGGCAGGCGCCGCGCTGCGCCATGCTGCGCCGCAGGTATGCGCCATGCTGCGCAGCACGATCAAGGTCCGCCACCACGCCATGCCCGACGTCCGCATCATCAAGAAGTATCCGAATCGGCGCCTCTACGACACCGAGATCTCCAGCTACATCACCCTGGAGGATGTGCGCCAGCTGATCGTCGACGGCGAGAACTTCGAGGTGCGCGACGCCAAGAGCGGCGAGGACCTGACCCGTTCGGTCCTGCTGCAGATCATCGCCGAGCACGAGCAGGACGGGCAGCCGATGCTGTCGACCCAGCTGCTCAGCCAGATCATCCGCTTCTACGGCGATTCGCTGCAGGGCTTCATGGGCAGCTACCTCGAGCGCAGCATGCAGCTGTTCCTGGACCAGCAGAACCAGTTCCGCAGCCAGCTCAACAACCTGCTGGGGCAGACGCCCTGGACCATGCTGAACCAGCTCACCGAGCGCAACCTCGACCTCTGGAAGGACTTCCAGGCCGGTCTTCTGGGCAAGATCCCGGGCGCCGGAGGCGCACCCGGCAAGCCGCCGGGCGACAAGGGCGGACGCAAGCCCTGAGGCTGCCGCGCACCGGCGCTGCGGCGCCGCATTGCGTGCTGCTGCGCTGCACCATATGCTCGCCGTCCCCTGATCCTGCACGGATTCGCCCATGAGTTCTCGCATCGCGCTGGTGACCGGCGGCATCGGCGGCCTCGGCAGCGCCATCTGCCGCAGCCTGGCCCAGGCCGGTCGCAAAGTCGTCGCCGCCGACCTCGCCGCGCGCAGCGAGCGCATCGACGCGTTCCGCGCCGAGATGGACGGACTCGACGTGCACTTCGCGCCGGCCGACGTCGGCAGCTTCGAGGCCTGCGGCGAGCTGCTGCGCTCGATCGAGGCCACGCAGGGTCCGGTCGACATCCTGGTCAACGCCGCCGGCATCACGCGCGATGCCACCCTGCGCAAGATGGATCCGCAGCAGTGGTCGGATGTACTGCGCATCAACCTGGACGGTGCCTTCAACCTCTGCCGCCAGCTGGTCGAGGGCATGTGCGAGCGCGGCTTCGGCCGCATCGTCAACATCAGCTCGGTGAACGGCCAGACCGGCCAGTTCGGCCAGACCAACTACGCCGCGGCCAAGGCTGGGCTGCACGGCTTCACCATGGCGCTGGCGCGCGAGACGGCGCGCAAGGGCGTGACCGTGAACAGCGTTTCGCCCGGCTACATCGATACACCGATGACGCGCGCGATCCGCGAAGACGTGCGCGAGGGCATCGTGACCAGCATCCCCGTCGGTCGCATGGGTCATCCGCACGACATCGCCCGCACCGTCGCCTTCCTGACCGCGGACGACGCCGGTTACATCACCGGCGCCAATATCCCGGTCAACGGCGGGCTGTTCATCAGCTTCTGATCGGGCACCACTGTCGCGAAGGCGCGGCCTCAATCGCCGCCGCCGCCGTCGCCACCACCGTCTCCTCCGCCATCGCCGCCGTCGGCGGCATCGCAGGCGCCGTCGACATCGCTGCAGACCGCGTCGATTTCCTCGCCGCCGAAATCGAGGTCAAACTCGAACACCGGATCGCTGGCGCCCTCGCTGCCCGGCACTGGCGGGCGCAGCAGGACGTCCATCTCGGCGAGCTGCGGCCACAGCTCGGGCACCAGCACGACCGCCGCCCCCAGGCTGGCGGCCAGGGCGGCGAGCTGGGCCGGCTCCTGGCCCACCCGCTTGGACGCGCCGCGCGCCTCGCGCAGTAGCGCGTCCAGTTCCCTGCGCTGCGCCTGTCCCGATGCGGAGGGCACGGCCACCCGGCGCGGGATGACCAGCAGGATGCGTTCGCTGCGCCATTCGATCAGGCCGCGCCGCTTCAGCGCCGCCTGCACGACCTCG
>JANJTY010000250.1 GCA_024710865.1 Lysobacteraceae bacterium
ACGGCGTGATCGGCGCGATCGTGCTGCGCGCGATCATGATCTTCATCGGTGCCGCCCTGGTGGCGCGCTTCCACTGGATCCTCTATTTCTTCGGCCTGTTCCTGCTGGTCACCGGCATCAAGATGGTCTGGTGGGCGGACAAGAAGCCGGACCTCGAAGGCAACCCCGTCTTGCGCTGGCTGAGCGGACACCTGCGCCTGACCCGCAGCTACCATGGCGACGCCCTCAGCGTGCGCATCGACGGCGTGCGCCACTACACCCCGATGTTCCTGGTCATCGCGATGATCGGCATCACCGACCTGATCTTCGCGGTGGACTCGATCCCGGCCATCTTCGCCGTCACCACCGATCCCTTCATCGTCCTGACCTCGAACGTGTTCGCGGTGCTCGGCCTGCGCGCGCTGTTCTTCCTCCTGGCGGCCATGGCCGACCGCTTCCACCTGCTCAGCTACGGGCTGGCGGTGGTGCTGATCTTCATCGGCCTGAAGATGCTGGTGGTGGAGTTCTACAAGGTGCCGGTGCCGCACGCCCTGATCGTGGTGGTGCTGGTGATCGGCACCTCGATGGTGATCAGCCTGTTGCGCCCGCCGGCTGGGGAGCGGGAATCCGGCGGCTGAGGCGCCGTGCGCTTGACAGTGCGCTCCGACCAAGCGCAGGCCAAGCGGCGCGGGATCGTGCCTCACTGCAGGCGCGGCCAGGCCCGCCCTCGTCCGCGGCTTGCGCGGCAGCGAGCGGCGTAGGTGCGAGAGGGCCTGCATGGATCCGCCACATTGGGTCGGCATTTCGATCGGGCGGTGCGTGCTGCGCGTCTCAGGGCGTCTCCGGCGCTGAGAGCAGGCCCACAGGCAGGTCCGAGTCGGGATGCCTGCGCAGGCTCGGCCGCAGCGGCTCGATCGCCGCCAGCAGCCCCGACATCGCGGCGGCGTGGGAGGACGGATCGGGCTGCCAGAGTCCGAGCACGCCCAGCGGTCGGGTGAAGCGCATGCGCTGCACGCTGGCGATCCACAGCGGCCGGTCGTCCGACAGCCGCGCCGGCGCGTGCCAGATGCGCAGCACGTCAAGGCTGCCGTCCGGGTTGGCGCGACGCAGCAGCAGGGCCTCGGCTTCGGTCTCCAGCGTGGCCGGCAGCACCGGCTGCTCCGCCGCGGGCTTGTCCGCCTCGAGCAGGCCCAGGCTTGCGACCCAGTCGGCCTGCGCTTGTTCGCTCCAGCCGGCGCTGGCGAGCTGCGCCTGCAGCGGCGCGAGCGGGCCGGCGAGCTGCAGGTCCAGCGGCCAGCGCGCGTCGGCGACGCGCCCGCCGCGCCGCGCCGGCAGCGTGCGCCAGCCCTCTTGCCACCACTCTTCGGGCGCGAGCACGCGCGCGGGCGGCGGCGGCGCGAACGAGGCCAGCAGCGGCTCCACCGCGCGCGGCGCATGCCAGAGCGCAGCCAGCGCGAAGCTGCCATAGAAGGCCCAGGCCAGCGGCGACATCCAGAACGAACGCGCGACATGGCGCCGGTAGGCGATGCCCAGGGCGAGCAGCCAGGCCAGGCCGAGCAGCAGGCCACCGACCACATCGCTCAGCCAGTGCGCGCCGAAGTAGATGCGCGCGAAGCCCAGCACCGAGACCACGACACCGGCGAGAAGGTAGGGCCAGACGCGCGAGCGGCCGGGCAGCTCGCGCGCCACCAGCACGGCGAAAAAACCGAAGGTGATCGTGGTCATGGTCACGGCCACCGAAGGAAAGCCGAATCCGCCGTGCGCCAGCGGCGGCGCGGGCATGTCCACCAGGCGCTCGAGCCAGGCCGTGAGGGCGAGACCGAAGACCAGGGCGGCGACCCAGTGCAGGGCGGCGATCCAGCGCCGGCGCCACAGCAGCCAGACCAGCGCGATGATCGCCGCGGGCGCCAGCACCTGCGCATCGCCGAGCGAAGCCAGCGCGGCCATCAGCCGATCCGCCAGCGGGTTGCGCAAGGTCGCCATGAAGGCGTGCACGCTGCGGTCGACGGCCAGGCCGCCCTGCATCAGCAGGGTGGTCAGGAGCGAGAACCAGGCCCAGGCGATGACGAACAGCCCGATGGCGAGCAGCGCCAGCGCGGCCGACTCGGGGCGGTTCGGATCGACGAGGCCGGCGACATAGGGACCCAGGCGGGGATGCTCCCGGCTCCAGCGCAGCGCGGCCTCAAGCAGACGGTTGGCGTGCGCATCGAACCAGCGCCACACATACAGCACCGAAGCCCAGGCCAGCCCCAGCACCAGCAGCAGCGCGCCCAGCGCCAGCGCCAGGCGGTCGGCCACCGCGGCGACCGCATCGTAGGACGCGCCGAAGATCCACCCAGGCGCCAGGAACAGTGCCGCCCACGCAACAGCCGCCACAGCGCTGGCCGGCAGGTAGCGCCGCAGCGACATGCGCAGCATGCCGGCGATTGCTGGTACGAAGGGCCGGATCGCGCCCACGAAGCGGGCGACGAGGATGGCTTTCACGTCGTGGCGGCGGAACAGCGCCTCGCCGCGCCCCAGCAGCTGCGGATAGCGGCTGAAGGGCCAGGCCTGGCGCAGCCGCGGCCCCCAGCGGTAGCCGATGAGGAAACTCAGGCCGTCGCCCAGCAGCGCGCCGGTCGCGGCGCAGGCCACGGCGTAGGCGCCGTCGATATGGCCCAGACCCACCAGCGCGCCCACCGCGAACAGCAGGGGCGCGGCCGGTACGGCGATGCCGGCGATGACCAGCGAGTCCAGGAAGGCGATCAGGAAGATGACGCCGCCGGCCGCGACGGGATGCTGTCCGATCCAGGCCAGCACGTCGGCGTAGCGGCTGTCGTGCATCCGCGCATTATGGCAGCGCCGTCCCGTCGCTCGACCGTGTCAGTCGATCCAGATCGTTCGGTATCCCTGTGCCTGGGCAGCGGCCCTACGCGCCAGACGCGACGTTCGGCTTGCTGATGGCTGAACGGCCCTGCGCCGCGCAGCCGGCGCCGCTGCGCCGCGCGAGCGCATGGCCGGCGTCAGCGCGGCGCGCTGCGCAGGTCGATCCAGACCGGGCGGTGGTCCGAGGCCTCGATCCAGTCCGCGCCGGTTTCGCCCGGCAGCGGCCAGAACACGCCGCCTCCCGCGTACTCGAAGCCGAGCGAGGGCAACACGTAGTCGATGCGCAGGTTGCCCGTGCGCGGACTGAAGGCGCCGGTGTCGTGCGCGGGATCGCCGCGCTGCTGCAGGTTGACGCCGCCGCGTTCGGCCGACGCCAGCGCCGCGCCACGACTGGAGGGCGGGTCATGGCGCAGGACGCGCGGGTGTTCGAGCAGCTGGCGGATGGCGTGGTCGACGCTGTCGCCGTCCTCGGGATCGGCGTTCTGGTCGCCGGCGATCACGAAGCGCGCCGCCGGATCGAGCCCGCCGCGGCGGCCGCCATCGTCCACGATCCAGTCGCGCGGCTGGCCGGACACGTACTCGGCCCAGAAGCGGATCTCGTCGTGGTTGCGCCGGCCGTTGCGGTCCTCGGGGCCGTCGAACACGGGCGGGGTCGGATGCGAGACGAGGAAATGCACGCGGCCGAGCGGCGTGTCCACCGGCACGTCCCAGTGCGACTTGGAAGACAGGCGCATCCCGGCCCAAACCTCGGGCGGATACCAGGCCTCGCCCGTTTCGGGCAGCACCGGGGCAAGCGCGTCGGGCATCGCACTCCAGGGAAACAGCTGGAAGGTGCGTACGGCCGCCACGTCGATCGGATGGCGCGAGAGCACCAGCATGCCGTACTGGCCCGGGTACTGGCCGAAGCCCCAGCCGTCCTCGGGAAGCGAGACCTTGCCGTCGCGATTGAGGTCGAGCCCGCTCGACACGCCGGTATTGACCGGCGCGAGGAAGCGGTAGGGGTACTGGATCGGTGCCTGTCCGTCCTGGCTCACTTCCAGGTAGTCGCGCTGGAAGCGGTCGGCGGCCGCGTGCGCGACGTCATGGTCGAACTCGTTCAGCAGCAGCAGGTCGGGGCGCAGGTGCTGGATCGTCGCGGCGACCTTGCGCGCGTTCGCGTCGCCGGCTTCGAGGCGACGCAGCAGGTCGCCCTCCGCCGCGCCGTGCAGGGAGACGTTGTAGGTCGCCACGCGCAGCACCGGCGGCGGCGGAGCTTCCAGCGGTGAGGGCTCGGTCGACATCGGCGCGGGCGTTTCGGTCTGCGCACCGCAGGCGGCGAGCAGGGCGGTGAGGGCGAGGGAGGCGAGGCGCATCGCGGGATGATGCCATGCGGCATCGCCGCCGGGTCGAGCGGGGCGGCGACGTGCCGGTGGGGCAGCGGAGGTTCAGTCCGATCGGGTCGATTCGACCTCGCGTGCCCCGAGCCAGCCGTAGCGCCGGATGATTCTGATCGGCAGGTCGCGGTAGCGTTCAAGGATCGGCGCCAAGCCGGCGAGCATCGTATCCGGCGCCTCGCACTCGATCTCGGTGCGGTCCACGAAGTCCTGCCAGACACCGCGCAGGGTTCCGCAGCCCGGCAGGGCGCGGGCGGCCTGCCACAGCTCGCTGCGCATCGCTTCGGTGCGGGCGCTGCAGGCGGCGCTGTCGTCGCTGGCGTTGGCATCTACCTCGATCGTCACCTGCTGGGGCTGGTCGAAGATCACTGCCGGCCATCGGCGGTCGATCAGCCGCCGCATCACCTCGTGCTCTTGACCAAGCGAGGTGCCGGGCGTGAACCAGTCGGTGACGGGGAGCCAGTCGCCGTTGCCACGCCGCTCGCTCACGCCGTCGCGCAGGCGCGCCTGCTGCAGGAACTCGCTCAGCTCCAGTTCCTCGATGCGACGGTCGTTGTGCGCGATCAGTCGCTTGAGCAGCCGATCCAGCGCCTCAGCGTCCATGTCGCGCAGCGTCTGCCAGTCGGGCATGTCCGGCAGCGGCGGGAAGCTGGCCGGCACATAGCGAGTGCCCGCGGTTTCCTTCAGCTCGCGCCAGTGCCTCCAGGCAGCCGGCTCGCGCCCTTCCAGCCATGCCTCGAACTCATCGTCCGGGCACAGGATCTGGCTGCGGAACTGACGCAGGAAGGGCGCGCGTTCCGCGAAGTGGCGGATGCGCCCTCCGACCTGCGGGTCTTGGCCCTCGAAGCCGAGCGGCTCCAGTTCGCCCAGTGCGCGCTGCATCGCCTGCAGCATGCCGTGGTAGCCGAAGGCGCTGGTGTAGCGCAGGGATACGCGGTTCGGATCGGCGACCACGTCGCCCAGGACGCCGCTGCGGCCCTCGACCAGGGCATCGTCGCGAGCCAGCTCGATCTGCGGATCGATCCGCCGCAGTGCCGCCACGATCTGATCCAGCCGCTCCAGCGCGTCGGGCGGGTATTCGCCGCGCTTTGGCCTGCTGCGCAGGGCCTTGGGGATCTCCATGAAAACGTCGTACGACATCGTCGTGCTCGGCGTGAGGGCAGTCCGGCATTCCCCTGGGCTCGCCCGTTGGGAGAAAGCCAGGGAATCACGGGCGTGCAGGATGCCAAAGATCCGGATGGACCGCGGCCAGTGCGGGCGGCTGAGGCAGCGCGTGACCGGCGTCAGGTGAGCCTGCGGCGACGCGGATCAGGACCAAGGCCGGGGCCATGGCGATGGCCGGCAGGGGCCGTCTGCGATCGCGAGCCGGCTCACGCGTGCGCCAGACCACGCCGCTGTGCGGCGAAGCCTCGATCACCGCGCGCCATACTGTGACCCGCGTACCGCTCCCTTCGCTGAGCTGCCATCTGCACTGGACACCCGCCCGACGCAGGCGCTAAATGCCCCCAGGCCAGAGCGCGGGGGGCGCGTGCGGATCGATCCATCAACGATTGCCGCATTGCTGACGGTGGCCCTGGGCGCGGTCGCGGCCGGGTTGTTCTTTGCGTCCCTGCAGCATTCCGGTTCCCTGCGCCGTGCGCTCCAGCAGTGGTCGGCTGCGCTCCTGCTCGGGCCCATTGGCTGGACCCTGATGGAGTGGGCGGGCGGATGGGAGTTCTGGTGGCTGCCCGGCAAGGTCTTCGTGACCCTCTCCTGCGTTTGCTACCTGCGCTCGGTCCGCCACATGTCGGGCTGGGGGCCGCCTGATTCCATCTTGCTGGGCCTGGTGGCCCTGGTCGCCGGTCTGACCCTGCTCTACGCGCTGCTCTGGCCGCTCGAAGCCATGCGGACCGCGTTCATGAGCCTCGTGTGTGGAGGGCTTTGCCTCGCAACCGCAGTGTCGGCAAGCAAGCCCCTGGGGCTGCCGCGAACGGGAGCGCGCATCGTGATCGTGGCCAGCGGTGTCGCTGGCGTGCTGTGGTTGCTGCGAGCGGGCTTGCTGTACCTTCCTGCGGGCAGCCCCGGGCGCGAACTGATGACCAGCGACCTGGCCGAGAGCCTCAGCCTGGGACTGGCGATGCTGGTGCCCTCGGCCGGTTCCTTCGGCGTTCTGCTGATGGGCAACGATCGCCTCCTGGACCGGCTCGCCTTCCGCGCAGACCATGATCCGCTGACTGGCGCGTTGACGCGCGGGGCGCTGCTGGATCGCCTGGCCCGGCTATCGCCAGCCCAGACCGGCCAGCATGCGTTGCTGCTCGTCGACATCGACGAGTTCAAGTCCGTGAACGACCGCTTTGGACACGACGTGGGCGACCACGCCCTGCGCGAGGTCTTCGCGGCCATGGGTGAGGCCGCGGGACCGGATGCGTTGCTGGCCCGGTTTGGCGGGGATGAGTTCGTGGTGGTCTTGCCCGACTGTTCCGAGGTTGAAGCAGAACGCCGCGCGCGAACCATGAACCGGCTGGTCTCGGAACGACCGCTGCACGCGGCCGGACAGTCCATCGGATTGAGAATCTCCGTGGGCGCGGCGATGGCGCGGGACGCGCGCAATCCGGCGGATTGGATCAAGCGGGCGGACCAGGCGCTTTACGAGGCCAAGCGCAACGGTCGAAACGAAGTCCGGGTCTCATCGATGCGCGTCCGGGCGCCGCTGCGCGCGGTCGAGGCGGCGGCTGAAACGGGACGAGGCGCCTGACCCCACCACGCGGTCGGATGCCGACACAGGTGGCGGTTCGGTGCTGGGGAATCCGCTTCAAGTCTCCGCAGGACTGCTCGGTCGCGTACCGCGCATCCCGGGTCTGCCCGGTGCCGGCGAGATGCTGATCGCGGCGGTGTGCGTGCAGAGATCGAGGCATAGAATGGCGGCGTCTGCAAACGCGCGGGGGGCGCATGGGGACGTGCAGGCTACTGGCAGGGTGCGAGGCTCGTTCGTGGGCCGCGATCGGCATGCTCTTGACGCTCGGCCTCGTGCGAACGGCGTTCGCGCTGGACATTCCCGCCGCCGTGGCCCCGGGTTCGGAAGAGTTGGGCCGCCTTCCGTTCCGGCACTACCCGGCCCAGGAGTACGCCCAGCACGCCCAGAACTGGGCGGTTGCACAGGACCCGCGCGGCGTGGTCTACGTCGGCAACAACGTCGGCGTGCTGGAGTACGACGGCGTCGCGTGGCGGACGATCCACACCGAGGGACGAACCGGCGTGCGCTCGCTCGGCGTCGACGCCAACGGCCGCGTCCACGTCGGCGCGCAGGGCGAGTTCGGTTACCTGGAGGCTGACGCGCGCGGCGAGCTGGGCTTCGTCTCCCTGCTGCCCCTGGTACCGGAAGACGCGCGCGGCTTCACCGACGTCTGGTACACCCTGCCGACTGCGCGCGGAGTGTTCTACCTCGCCGCCAGTCACTTGTTCCTCTACGACGGCACGTCGGTTCGGGTGTGGCGCGCGCAGACCAGCTTCCATCGAGCCTTCCTGCTCGACGGCGAGCTGCTGCTTCGGGAGGTGGGCACGGGCCTGATGCGCCTCGACGGCGATGTGCTGAAGCTGTTGCCTGGCGGCGAGGTCTTCGCCGAGCGTCGCATCGAAACCCTTGTTCCATGGGCACCTGGCGAAGGGCTGCTCTGCACCCGCGATGCCGGTTGTGCGCGTCTCGCCGGCGGAACGCTGGTTCCCTGGCCCAGCTCGGTGGACTCGCGCCTCGGCCAAGCGATGCTGTACACGGCCTGGGCCACGCGCGACGGTGGTGTCGCGCTCGGCACCCTGCTCGATGGTGTCTACCTGCTCGATCGCGAGGGCCGGCTGCGTGCACATCTCGGCAAGGCCAGCGGGTTTCCCTCGGACACCATCTACGCGCTGCAGCAGGATCGACAGGGCGGGCTTTGGCTCGCAACCGAAAACGGTCTGGTGCGGGCGGAGATCGAATCGCCGCTCTCCTACTTCGATGAAGAACACGGGCTGACCGGCTCGGTGTTCGGACTGCAGCGCTTTCGCGGCGAACTGCATGCCGCCACCCATCTCGGACTCGCGCGCCTGCGCAACGGGCGCTTCGAGCCGATCGAAGGCATCGCCGGACAGACCTGGCAGATGCTCGACCTGGGCAGTGAACTGCTGATCGCGAACATTGCTGGCGTGTACGCCTGGGACGGTGAACGCCTGGTGCTGGTCCGAGCCTCAAGCCAGCCCAGCAACAGCCTGCTGCGCTGGCCGGGGGACGAGAGCCGCGTACTCGTGGGCCTGGTGGATGGCCTGGCCTCGATCCGGCGCGAGGGTGGGCACTGGATCGACGAGGGCAGCGTTCCGGACCTGCCCGAGCACGCCCGCATGCTGCTGGCGGATCGGGATGGATCGATCTGGATCGGCACCCAGG
>JANJTY010000254.1 GCA_024710865.1 Lysobacteraceae bacterium
CCGAATGCGCTGTCGCGCATCCGGGCCTACCAAGGCTGCTTGCCCCGCCCGAGCGGGGCAAGCAGCAAACTGCTGACGCAGGAAAGGCAAGGGGCCGCTGTTGCGGCCCCTTGCGATGCTGATTGGCAGACGTGCAGATTAGTCTCGTGCGAGGAAACGCTCCGTTTCCAGCGACGGGAACCGCTGTTTGACCACGTCCAGGAAGGTGAGCACCTCGGCGGTTGCAGGGGACACGAACTCATGTAGCGCCGAGCGGGAGGCGTTCTTGATCGCGCTGGTGGTCACGGCATACCCCGCCTCGGTGAGCCAGGCCGCGAGTTTTGATTGCGACAGATCAGCTCCATGGAGCCCCCACACACGCTTGCCGTACGCGGTGAGGAAGGTGCGGATCGCGACGCCGAGGACGCCGGTTTTCGAGGTCGCATAGACCTGCCCGGTCACCCCGCGGAGCGCAGCGTTATCGCCTGCGGTCTCATGGTCTGAGTTGGACGCAGCATTGAGCGCTGCGTCCTGACGCGCCTCGTACGCCTGCCGGCGTCTGAGATTCCCCGCGTACAGACCATAGTATTCCTGCCAGCTGTTCCAATCCTCCATGGTCTTCAGGCAGTGCGCCGGTTGTACCCAGTTTCCGTCCTTGTCCTGCTCGCCGCGCCGCCAGCGGTCGAACAGCATGCGCGTGAGCTCACCCTCGGCAGCGGTTTTCCACGGCACGGTCGAGAAGGCCAGGTGCTCGACGCCCAACGATTCGATCCGAACCATGTGCGGATTGACCGGCCGCCGCTTGAAGTCGAACTCCATATTGAGTCGAACCTCGGGCCTGACGGTTTGCAGGTCCCAGTCGTTGAACATCATCTCACTCAGCGACATCAACGACGGACGCGTGATGACCTGCCCGGGCTGGCGGTTGGCGAAGAGATCGAGCATGAACGCGTTCTGGTTTTCCGGGCGGAGGAGCTCCCGCTCCATCTCTTCATCGCCGTCCGCACTGTCGAGGAGCACCTTGATACCCCCCTTCGCGACGACTGGCTCGTGGCCATCGACAGCGAGCCCGGTGAGCTGCAGCCGCGTCTTGCCCGCCACCGCTTGACCGATCAGGTGCTTGAGTTCCGTCATCCCGGTGCCCGGCGCGATCCGATCCACCAAGGCCTGGAAGCGTTGGCACATCACACCGGTGAGATCCAGCTTCTCGACATCGACCAACAACCCGTCAGTTGTCGCAGAGACCACGAGCGCATCCGGCGGCAGTTTCCACAGGATCTCGCTCAGCACCGCGCGTGCGAAGCCCGATACGAGTGCCGCGATGGCCGGATCGGAAATGCCCGAGGGCTTGATTGCGGCGTACCGCAGATCCTCCATATCCAGAGACCGCTTGCCCTTGAACCCCTGTCCGGTCTTACCGTAGACGCCGTTGCCGACGAGCTTCATGAACTCGTGGGGGAGGGTTTTCCTGCCGTATTTCAGGCGCTCCGTTCGGGTGGAGATCGCCGTTGGTTCGAACGGGTGATAACCCACGTTGCCGTGGGACTCCGGCGGAAACTGCACCCCATCCGCGGGACCGAACTGGTCACTCAGCGCCTCGTCGTCGTCCTCCCGGGCCGAAGCAGCGCGCGCATTGCGGCTCCTTTGTAGGCGCTTCTTGCTCTCCGCGAAAACTGCTGCGCGATCCTTCCAGGGGATAACCACCCCGAACTTGATCTTGACCTCAGCACCCATCAGCACGGCCAGTTCGATTTCCGGCGCGGTCGCCAGCGCCACCCCGGACAGCGGATACCACAGCCCGTACTTCTCCACCACGACTGGCAAGGCCGGATGGCGCGTGTCACGCGGGAACTGGAACTCCACCTCCGCATATCCAGCCACGTGCCCCATGAAGCGATCGACGTCCCGCGTAATCTCGATTCGGTCGTAGTCGAGGCACATGATTCCCGCGAGGCTCACGACGTAGCATGCGGCCAAATCGTGGTCATAGAGCCGGAAGTCCGCGCCGGCCAAGGGGGTGGGGCCGAACCAGTAGCATTCGTTGCGCCCGCCCAGATAGCAGTCGGCGAAGAAGCGCTCGAACCACCCCCGAATGCGCGTCGGTACGTGCTTCGTCTTCGAGGTCGGACGCCCGGTCTGCTCGTTCCAGCGCCAATGGCGCGTCTTCTCGAAGTTGAGGGCGACATCCGGATGCACGCCATCGCGCCGCATGCACGCCTGCACGAGCCGAACGGACAACCCACTGGCCGTGGCCGAGAGCCCCTTCAGGCCGAGGTGGCGATGGCAGAACCACAGAACCCACAAGACGTACATGACCGCAATTTCCGCGTCGCGCAGCGCGTACTCGCGAAACGCGGTGGGATTCTCGCGCAGCAGGCGTCGCATCTCCGATTTACGATACCCGAGCGGCAGCGACAGCTTTTCGATTTCGAGCCACCCTCCGAGCTTCGCGAGTGACGCCCCGGGTGGGGCCAACCGAGCGGAATCGACGATGCGAACCGACAGCAGGCGTGGATCGAACTGGTCGCCGACCACGTAGCAGTAGCGGTGCTTGATCCGTTCGACCTGATCGTCTTTGAGCGGAAGGCTCATTTCGATCGGGGTCGAGGTGGTGACGAGGGTGCCATTGACCGCCTGGAGTTGGTGGCGGAAGCGCTTGAAATCGCGAAACACGGTGATGTCAGCCCGCGCGAAGTGCGCACATAGCACCACCTCACGCGGCCATTCATCGAAGACCTCGTCGTCATGGGCTTCTTCGAGCAGCTCGGCCAGCGCATCGGAGAGGGCCGGGCGCTCTTCGGCATCGTCGCCGGCGAGGAGGATGACCTTGTTGTAACGCGCGCCAGTCGGACCAACCACGCAGAACGAGACCGCCAGCAGACGGTTGCGCCCCTTCTTCTCGTATTCCCACTCGGCGTCGAACCCCCCGAAGACAGTCCCTCCACCCCCAAAGCGCGGTGGCTCGGGTTT
>JANJTY010000291.1 GCA_024710865.1 Lysobacteraceae bacterium
CCCGGGCATCCGCCGCCAGATCGCGGGCGACATCGCCCTGCTGCAGTTGATGGCGCAGATCGTGGCGCGCGCGCATCCGCGTGCCGACAAGATCCGCCCGCTCGAGGTGGTGGCCGAGATCGAACACACCCTGCGCGGCGAACTCGACCTGCAGCGCGAAGGCGCCAACGCCTCGCTGCTCAAGCGCAACTGGGACGGCTCGCCGGACCTGTACGTGCCCATGGTGCACTGGAGCCACAGCAGCGAACGCGTGCTGACCCTGGAGCGCGTGCGCGGCATTCCCTCCGACGACGTCGCCGCGCTGGATGCCGCCGGCATCGACCGCAGCCGGCTGGCGGCGAAAGGCGTGCGGGTCTTCTACACCCAGGTCTTCCGCGACAACTTCTTCCACGCCGACGCGCACGCCGGCAACATCTGGGTCGATCCCGACCCGGTACGCGCCGCCGACCCGCGCTTCATCGCGCTCGACTTCGGCATCATGGGCCAGCTCTCCGCCACCGATCAGTACTACCTGGCGGAGAACTTCATGGCCATCTTCCAGCGCGACTACCGGCGCATCGCCGAGCTGCACGTCGAGGCCGGCTGGATGCCGGCGCACATCCGCATCGACGAGCTCGAGGCCGCCGCGCGCGCCGTCTGCGAGCCTTATTTCACCCGCCCCCTGTCCGAGATTTCCCTGGCCGAGGTGCTGGGCAAGCTGTTCCGCACCGCGCAGCAGTACGAGCTGACCCTGCAGCCGCAGCTGATCCTGCTGCAGAAGACCCTGCTCAGCATCGAGGGCGTCGGTCGCCTGCTCGACCCGAAGCTCGACATCTGGGCCGTCGCCAAGCCGGTGCTGGAGGGCATCCTGCGCGAGCGCTACAGCCCGGCCCAGCTCGGCCGCGAGTTCAGAAAGCGGCTGCCCGAGCTGATCACCCGCGCGCCGGACATGCCGCGCCTGCTGCACGCCTGGCTCAAGCAGCAGGTCGACGGCAAGCAGGAGCTGACCATGCGCTCGGCCGACCTGGCCGAACTCGCGCGCCTGACCCGCGAGGGCCAGCGCAAGACGGTGTTCGCCATCCTCGGCGCCGGTCTGATGATCGTGGCGGCGGTGATCTACGCGCTCGAAGCCGGCGGCCCGCGCCTGCTGAACATCCCGGCCGCGGTCTGGATCGCCGGCCTGGGCGCGCTCGGCGCCTTCCGCGCCGGCTGGCCGCGGCGCGGCTGAGGCTCGGCGTGAGCGGCTTCAAGGATCATTTCTCCGGCCACGCCGCGCATTACGCGGCGGCCCGGCCCGGCTATCCGGACGCGCTGTTCGACTGGCTGGCGGACCAGGCGCCGGCGCGCGCGTTGGCCTGGGACGCGGGCTGCGGCAACGGGCAGGCCGCAGTGGCCCTGGCCGCACGCTTCGACGCGGTCTACGCCACCGACCCGAGCGCGACGCAGGTGGCCGCCGCCGCGCCGCATCCGCGCGTGCGCTACGCGGTGGAGCCGGCCGAGGCCTGCGCCCTGCCCGACGCCAGCGCCGACCTGATCGTCGTGGCCCAGGCCCTGCACTGGTTCGAGCACGCGCGCTTCTTCGCCGAGGCGGCGCGCGTGCTGCGCCCGGGTGGCGTGCTGGCGGCGCTGAGTTACGGCCTGACCCATGTCGATGCCGCGGTCGATGCGGTCTTCATGCGGCTGTACGACAGCGCCCTGGGTCCGTACTGGCCGCCGGAGCGGCGCCTGGTCGAGAGCGGCTACGCCGGGCTCGCCTTTCCCTTCGATCCGGTCGAACCGCCCGTGGTCGACATGCGCTGCGACTGGAACCTCGCGCAGTACCTGGCCTACCTGCGCAGCTGGTCGGCCAGCCAGCGCCACATCAATGCCACCGGCCGCGATGCGGTGACCGAGGCCGAAGCGGACTTCGCCCGCGCCTGGGGCGATGCCTCCAGCATCCGCGCAGTGCGCTGGCCGCTGGCGGTGCGCGTGGTGCGCAAGCCGAGGGGCTGAGCGGAGCGTTGCGTCGCCGAAGGCGGCAAACCCTCAGCGCGCGACGTCCAGGGCGAGCGCATAACGCGTCTCCGGCCAGTCCTGGCCCGGCGTTGCGCGCAGCAGGGCGAGGGCTTCGGCGATCTGCGCATCGGCTTCCTCGCGCTCGCCGCGTCGACGCAGGCACTCGCCCAGCACGGCCTTGGCGTAACCGATGCCCATGGGTTGCCCGATCGATTCGTAATGGGCCAGCGACTCGCGTGCCGACTCGCACTCGGCCGTCTCGCCGCGCGCCAGCGCCAGGCGCAGGCGCTCCAGCCGCGCCCGCGCCAGGCCACCGGCGGCATGCGGCAGCAGGGCGGTGTAGACGCGCACCGTCTCATCCAGCGCCTCGGCGGCCTCGTCCCAGCGTGCCTGCGCCATGAGCGCACGGCCCAGGCCAAGGGAACTGATCGCGGTGGCGTTGTCCTGCGCGCCGAACACGGCGCGGGCGGTCGCCAGCGCCGCGCGCCAGTAAGGCTCCGACTCGGCGGCGCGGTCCTGTCCGAGCAGGGCCTTGGCCAGGGCCGACTGCGTCGCCGCGGTGCGCGGATGGTCCGGCCCATGCCGCTGCAGGGAGCGGGCGAGCACGTCGCGCGCGATCGCCTCGGCCTCGCGCCAGCGGCCCTGGTCGGCCAGGTTCTGGGCCAGGTTGTGGGCGGTCAGATCGGATGAGGGATGATCGTCACCGTAGACCTGGCGCTTGAGCGCGAGTGCCTCGCGCAGGAGCGGTTCGGCCTCGGCCAGGCGGCCCTGGCGCATGTAGTTGGTCGAGAGCTGGGCGAGCAGGCCGGCGCGGGTCGGGTGCTGCGGCGGCAGGGTCTCGCGCGCTTCCACCAGGGCGTCCTGCAGCAGGGCCTCGGCGCGGGTCTTCTCGCCGACGGCGTGCAGCAGCGAGGTGTAGGGCACGACGTAGTCGTGCGCGAGGCCGCCGCCGGCGGCGCGCACGCGCGC
>JANJTY010000191.1 GCA_024710865.1 Lysobacteraceae bacterium
GCTGTCCGGCTCGAACGGCAGGCGCACGGTCAGCACGTCCTCGACCCGCGCCGCGAAGCGTGCCGCGGCGGTGCGGAAGGCGGCCGTGGCGCGCAGGCTCTCGCGCAGGATGGAACCAAAATGCGCATGGTCGAGCGGCAGTACCCGGTGGGTCACGTACACCGCCGCGGCCGCCGCGCCCGGCTTGCTGCCCTCGGGGATGTAGCGGCCAAGCTGGCGGAACTGCTGGAAGAAGTCGCTGCTGCCGGCGGCATCGAACACGTAGTCGGCATCCTCGGCCAGCAGCTCCATGGCGCGCCGGTCGCGGCAGACGAAGGCGCCGGCGCCGTAGGGGATGAAGCCGAGCTTGTGCGGATCGACCGTAACCGAATCGACCTCGCCCAGGGCCGCGAAGGCGGCGTGGGTCTCCGCGCTGGGGAAGGCGCCGAGGTCCTCGCGCATGGCGTCGAGCGGGCGCAGACCGCCGTTCTCGTTGCGGAACAGGGTGGCAAGGTAGCCGCCCCAGGCCGCGTCCACGTGCAGGGCGAAGCCGAGGCCGCGGTCGGTGAAGCGGGCGCGCGAGCGCAGCATCTCGTGCACCGGGTCGATGGTGCCGAACTCAGTGCTGCCCAGCACGCCCACCGCCATCAGCACCGGCTGGCGCCGCGCCAGGCAGTCCTCCAGGCAGTCCTCCAGCGCGTCGGGGTCGAGGCGCATGCCGCGCTCGGGCAGCAGGCGCAGCTGGTCGCGGCCGAGGCCGAGCAGCTTCACGCCCTTGCTCCACGAGTAGTGCGCGGTGATGGTGGCCAGCACCAGCGGCGGCTGCAGATCGGGGTGGCGGGCGAAGAAGGCGGTCAGGCCGAGGGTCTCGATGCGCTCGGCGCGCAGGCGCTGCTGCCAGCGCTGGCGCTCGCGGCCCTCGCGCTGGCCCAGCCAGCGCTGCCAGCGGTCGAACAGTTCGACCGCCGCCATCGGCGCGAGGTTGAAGGCGCTCCAGTCGTCCGTCGGCAGGAACGACACCGGCGGTGCCGCCGCGCGCAGCGCGACCGGAAAGGCCTTCAGCGCGAGGGCCAGGCGCAGGGCCTGGAAGTTCGCCAGGGTGCCGCCCGAGGTGAGGTGGCCGAAGGCGCCGTCGGGGCGCGCCGGGTCATCGACGAAGCCGAGCATGCGCGCCAGCTGCAGGCCGACCTTCAGCTCCAGGTCGATGGTGACCGGCGCGGCGTCGGCGCTGACGTTGTTGGGGTTGTAGGGCAGGGTGAGGAACTGCGCCGCCAGGCCCGGCAACAGCAGGTCGGAGACCATGTGGCCGATGTAGCGCGGGCTGTGGAAGGGCACCGAGCGCTTGATCGCGGCCGAGAGCGCGTGCAGCTCGTGCCGCAGGCGCGCCTCGAAGGCGAGGAACTCCGGCTGCTGCGCGGCGCGGGTCGGGATCGCCGGCGGATCCTCGGGGTGGAAGTTGCGCCGCCAGTAGACGTGGTCGCGCAGGAACTCGACGGTCAGCTTCTCCAGCAGCGTGTCGTTCTCGCCATAGGGGCCGAGGAAGCACGGATACAGGGACGGATCGCTCATGCCAGCCATCCTGCGAACAGACCGAGCGGGTGGTGCGCGCGCGCGACCGAGTACATGAAGCCGAAGCAGAGAAGCGCCGCCAGGTACCACAGCGCCCGGTGCGAACGCGCGCGGCGCAGGGCGAACACGCCCAGCACCACATAGGCCACCAGGAGCACCAGCTTGGTCGCCAGCCAGCCGGTGGTGAAGGGATTGAGCTTGAGCATCACCAGCAGCATCAGGGCCGCGGTCAGCAGCAGGGTGTCGATCGTGTAGCTCAGCCAGCGCAGGGGCGCGGCATTGGCCCAGCGCTGGCCGAGCAGCACGGCCGCGCCGCGCAGCGCGAACAGGCCGCCGCTGGCCAGCACCAGGCCGATGTGGGCGTGCTTGATCGGCAGGTAGAACTCGATCATCCCGGCCTCCCGTCGGCGCGCGGCGTGGCGTAGATCCAGGCCGAACGCAGCGCCCAGGGCAGGAAGGCCAGCAGCCATCCCAGTGCCGCGGCCGCCTGCCAGGCCCAATAGTCGGGCATCAGTTCGGCCACCACGCGGGTCACCGCCACCAGCTGGATCGCGACGAAGGCGAACCAGGCCACCGCCGGCATCGCCAGCGGGCGGCCCGAATGGCCCTGCGTCACGCGCGTCACCATCGCCACCAGCAGGCTGCCGAAGAAGCCGATCGCCAGCGCGTGGATCGGCGCGCGCCCGAGCGCGAACTCGCCGGTGGCCGCCATCCACAGGCTCTGCGCCAGAAACAGCGCGAACGCGAGCGGCAGCCAGGCCAGGCCGAGGAACAGCACGCGCAGCAGGCCGGGCATGGGACCGCGCGGCCAGAAGCGCCACAGCATCAGGCCCGACAGGATCAGCAGCGGCGCATCCGCCAGCCACAGCCAGGCGTAGCCGTGCATCAGCTCCAGGGTCAGGTGCAGCAGCAGGCCGGCCCAGAACGCCGCCAGAAGCCACAGCGGCCGCCATGGCCGGTAGCCCGGCACCACGTTGGCGGCGAAGAAGGGCAGCATGCGGTGGCAGACGCTGAGGTAGACCGGCAGCAGGAAGGCGAAGATCGCCAGCTTGAAGCTGGCGAAGACCCAGCGCGCCTGCTCCGGCGCGTGCAGCCAGGCTGCGAACAGCAGGAGGCCGAACAGGCCGAAGCCCAGCGCCACCAGCACGCTGACCGCGTGCCAGGTGCGGCCGCCGTCGCGCCAGACCACGCCGAACAGGAAGCACAGGCCCGCTGCCCAGCCGGCGATGGTGAAGACGAGGCCGAGGTGCAGCAGGTGCGGCACGCCCCACAGCCCGATGAGGGTCAGCAGCTGGCCGCCGAGCAGGCCCAGGCCGACCGGCACGTAGTGCCAGACGCCGAGCGGCGCCTGCCCGGTCCAGCGCGGGAACACGGTCAGCGCGAAGCCGAAGATGAAGGGCGTGAAGACCTGGAAGCCGAGGGTGAGGGCATGGCCCCAGCCGGCCGGGATCGGCGGCTGCGGCAGGGCGACGAGCTGCCAGCGCTGTGCCACCAGCCACAGCGCCCACCAGCCCATCGAGGCCAGCACGTTGGCCGCGCCGACGAAGAACAGCAGGCGGTGCGGCGCCGCCGCGAGCAGGCGCGGCGAGATCGGAAGGGAGACAGGGATCGCGTTCATGCCGCCAGTCTGCGCAGGCGCGCTGCCTCCGGCATTGATTCACGTCAGGCGGCGCCAGCTTTACCGCGGACCGAACAGGCCGCATGATCGGTTCCCGTACGGCAAGGGATGGAGCCGATGAGCGACACCGACGAATTGCTCGACGCCGCACGCGCGGCGCGGCTGCGCGCCTACGCGCCCTACTCGAAGCTGCGCGTGGGCTCGGCCGTGCGCAGCGCGAGCGGACAGGTCTACCTGGGCTGCAACGTCGAGAACGCCGCCTTTCCCATCGGCGGCTGCGCCGAGCACCACGCCATCGTGGCCGCGGTCATGGCCGAGGGGCCGCAGCTGCGCCTCACCGCGGTGGCGGTGGCGGCGCTGGACGACGACGACCGTGAAGTGCCGATCCCGCCCTGCGGCGCCTGCCGCCAGTTCATCTACGAGTTCGGCCCCGAGGCCGAAGTCAGCTTCCCGGTGCGCAGCGGCGAGGTGCTCAGCCTGCCGATCACCGCCCTGCTGCCGCATACCTTCGAGTTCGAGCCGGGCGGCTGAACCGGTCGCTCGACCCTGTCCTGCGTAGGAGCGGCTTCAG
>JANJTY010000446.1 GCA_024710865.1 Lysobacteraceae bacterium
CTCGTGCAGGTAGCGGCCGGCGGGAACGACCGGCAGGCCGTGCGGCTTGTCGGCCACCAGCAGGTGCTCATCCAGATGCAGGATCCGCTCGACCGCGGCGATCGGCGCCTCGTCCACCACCTCGCGGAAGTAGCGCAGCTCCAGCCCGACGCGGTAGAGCGTTTCTGGCCCGATGGCGCCCTCCGGCCCCAGGACGCGGCCGCGCGCCATGCGGTCGATCCAGACCGCGCGCGAGACCTGCGGGAAGTTCGCGCAAAGCCCGTCCAGAACCGTCGACCACGGGCCCGGCGGCAGCTGCCAGCGGCTGGGTGGGAGGCCGTTCGCGTCGCTCACGAGGTGGATTCTTCCCGCGCTGATGAGGGCAGGCCCGGACCGATCCTGCGGATGTCGGGAAACGGGCCTTGGGTCGTGGATCCAGCGCACGTCCCGCCCCCGTTTGCAGAGGCGTTCACGCGGTGCGGCGCGGCAGCCGGGGCCGTGGGCGTGTCCGCATCAGGCAAGCCGCTCCAGGCTCACGCGCAGGCCATTCAGGGCGGCGTTGCCGGAGGGCCCATCCAGCGCCAGCGGATCGCCGAGATCGTTGTAGCTCGCGCCCTCCAGTTCCGCGGCGCGGGAGAGCCGCACGCCCTCGCGCCCATGGCCGAAGCCGTGCGGCAGGCAGACCGTGCCCGGTCCGACGTCCTCGCTCGCCATCACGTCCACCGCAATGGCCCCGCTCACCGAGCGCAGCTGCGCGCGTGCGCCATCGGCGATGCCGGTCGCGGCCAGGTCGGCCGGATGCACCAGCAGATGATGGCGCGGCTTGCCCTTCACCAGGCGCGGCGCGTTGTGCATCCAGGAATTGTTGCTGCGCACGTGACGGCGCCCGATCAGGCGCAGGCCGCCTGGCTCGACCGGCTCGGCCCGCAGCGCCGCCAGCGCCTCGAGCAGCAGCGGCGGCGCGCACTGGATACATCTGTCCTCGGTCTGCAGGCGCCGCAGCAGACTGGGTTCGAGCGGGCCGAGATCGATACCGTGCGGCGCCGCCTCCAGCGCCGCGATGTCAATGCCCGAGCCACCCGCGTTCAGCCAGTGCGCCAGCAGTTCGCGTGGCGGCGGCAGCGGCGTCCAGGGTTTGCCCGCGGCTGCCGCATGGGCCGCGCCGAGGCCGCTCAGGATTTCCCAGTCGCCGCGTTGTTCCGCTGCGCGCTCGGCCAGCGGCAGGCTCAGCCGGGCGACACGGCGTACGGCGAAGGCGTTGAAGTAGACATCGTAGTGGTACTGGGTCAGGGCCGAGGCTGGCGGCAGGATCAGCTGCGCGTGGCGCGTGGTCTCGTTCAGGTAGGGATCGATCGATACCATGAAGTCCAGGCCCGCAAGCGCCGCCTCCAGCGCGCGTCCGTTCGGCGTCGACAGCACCGGATTGCCCGCGCTGGTGAGCAGGGCGCGGATCTGCCCGGGCCCGGGTGTGGCGATCTCCTCGGCCAGTGCGGCGACGGGCAGCTCGCCGCAAAGCTCGGGCAGGCCGCGCACGCGGCTGTGCCAGCGCCCGCGCGAACCGGGCGAGGTGCCGGGTCCGGTGACGGGGACGATGGGCTGGTTCGGCAGCGCGCCGCCGACGCGATCCAGGTTGCCGCTGACTAGATTGATCAGCTGGATCAGCCACTGGCACAGGCTGCCGTGGCGCTGGGTCGAGACGCCCATGCGGCCGTACGCGACGGCGCGGGGTGCGGCGAGGAACGCTCGGGCGATGCGCTGCACGGTGTCGGGCCCGATGCCGCAGCGGGCTTGCAGGTCCGCGAGATCGACCGCAGCGATCGCCTGCAGCGCCGCGTCGAGTCCCGCGAGCCTGCCCGCGTAGGCATCCACCCGCGGCGGCGAGATCGCCAGCATCGCGTGCAGCAGGGCGAGCAGGAACCAGACATCGCCGCCGGGCCGGATCGCCAGGTGCTCGCTGGCGATGGCGGCGGTCTCGCTGCGGCGCGGGTCCACCACCACCAGCCGACCGCGCGCTGCCAGCGCCTTGAGCCGCTTCTCGATGCCCGGCGCGGTCATCAGGCTGCCGTTCGAGGCCACCGGGTTGGCGCCCAGCATCAGGCAATAGTTGGTGCGGTCGATGTCCGGGATCGGCAGCAGCCACTGGTGGCCGTACATCACGAGGTTCACCAGCTGGTGCGGCCACTGGTCGACCGAGGAGGCGCTGAAGCGGTTGCGCGTGCGCAGCGCGCGCAGCAGCGGCGGCAGGTAGGCGATGCTGCCGAAGTGGTGCACATTGGGATTGCCGAGGTACACGCCCAGCGCATCCTCGCCGTGCGCGCGCTGCACCGCCGCCAGGCGCTCGCCGGCCTCGGCGATGGCATCCTCCCAGGAGACTTCCTCCCAGTCCCCACCGCGCCGTCGCAGCGGCCGCCGCAGCCGATCCGGATCGCGTTCAAGATCGATCAACGCATTGCCTTTCGGACAGATGTGCCCGCGGCTGAAGGGATCGTTCGCATCGCCACGGATTGCGGACAGCTCGCCGGCGACGTAGCGCAGCTCAAGACCGCAGATGGCCTCGCACAGGGGGCAGGCGCGGAAACGGGTCTGTTCGGACATCGCAAGGCTCAGGATGAACTTCGGTCGATGGTACGCCGCCCCTGATCGGGTCGCCGGACCGGCTCTCGCCGCCAGGAACGGCTCGCCGCCGGTGCGGACACTGAGAATCAGGTCGCGAGCAAGCGGTAGGCCAGCCAGCCCGGCACGCCCGCGAAGTAGAGCCACCGCCCCAGCCGCTCCAGCGCCTGGCGCAGACCCGTCCGAGCCGGGCTCGAATCCGGCCCGCCGCCAATCCCGGCGAGCACATCGCGCGCGCCCATCGCCGACTCGATGCCGATGCGCAGCGCAGCCGCCACCAGCATCAGACCCAGCGCCCACGAGACCCACCAGAGCGCCAGCCCGCCCAGCCATGCCATAAGCCCGAAGGTGTACAGCTCGCCGAAGGTGCCCCCGAAGGCGATGTGCTGGTGCAAGCGGAACGCCGGCAGAGCCATCAGCAGGGGAAACAGTCCGAACTTGAGCCAGCCGCGATCCAGCCAGGGATGCCTCGCGCGCGCGCGCTCGGAGGCACGCAGCGCGTGCCGCTGCGCGGCCGTGTCGCGCCACGGCGGCGCAGCATCGCCCTGTGCGCCGAGGAGCTGCTGCAGGCGGAGCGGATCATCGACGACCAGGGCACGCGACCAGATCCGTCCGGAAGCCAGGTGCAGCTGCACGCAAGCCCCGTGCGGGCACCCGCGCCGCAGGCCCATCGAGTGCACGCTGGTGAGCGGCACCTCGACACGTCGCCTGGACTGCGACAGCACCAGATGACCCGGCTCGATGCGCACCTCGGCCAGGGACAGGCGCCGGATCGCCCAGGCCAGGACCAGGGGCGCGAGCACGCCGAGCACAAAGGCCTGCACCTGGATCAGGGCGTTGACCTGCCAGCCATCGGTGGTGTGCATCCGCCAGGCGAGCCAGGCCAGGACGGCGGCGGCGAGGAGGCGCGAGGCGGCGGCGACGGTGCTGGCCAGCGGCGCCATCAGGGCCAGCCGCAGCGGAGCGGATGCCACGGCGGCGGACAGGTCGAGCCCGGTCCGCCCGCCGCTCCGACCCCGTGCGTGCGCGCCCAGAATGACCAGCAGGACGGCGCAGGCGGCAGCGCCGAGCCAGTCGCCCCAGCGAACCATCAGGGTCGCGAGCGGGGGACGCAGCGGAATCTCGCCCACCAGCACGGCCTGCTGATCGATCTCCGTGCGCACGACGATCTCGCCCGTCTCATCGACCAACGCGCTCAGTCCGTTGGTCGTGACGCGAAGCTGCGGCAGGCGCGTCTCGATGCTGCGGAAGCTGGCCACGGCCAGGTGCAGTCGGGCACCGGCCGGCCAGGCACTGAACCAGGCATCGTTGGACATCCCGACGATCGCCTCGGCACCCAAGCGCGCGCCGTCGATGGCGAGCTGCGGGTGCACGTCGTCCAGGCAGATCAGCGGCACGACATTGACTTCCCGCCCATCGCCGGTGCGGATCGGGAGGACGCGTGCGCCATCTCCGGCCAGCCAGTTGCCGGTCCAGGGCATGGTCCGGCGCAGCCAGGCGTGGTTGGCCCAGGCCGGCACCCGCTCGGTCAACGGGAACGGGTGGGTCTTGCGGTAGTGCCCCAGCAGGCCCCGCGCCGGATCGACGAAGGCGGCGCTGTTGTATTCGCCGACCGCATCACGGTCGTAGGTGCCGAACGCGACAGGAACGCCCAGCCTGCGGGAGAAGTCGAGGATCTCGGCATCGAGTTCCGCACCATCCTCGCTCTTGGGGGTTCCGAACGTGGTCGGATAGACGGTCTCGGACCACACCACTGCGTCGGCGCCCTGCGCGTTCACCGCGTGCCCCGAGAGCGCGAAATGGGTGTCGAGCAGGGATCGCACCACCGCGTAGGCGCCCTGCTCGGCCCTGCGCGCCTCCAGATCGGTGATGTTGGCCTGGACCAGGCCGACCCGCAGCGAGGCGGCCGGCTCGGCGGTGTGGCGCTCGACCTCGGCCAGGCGCCAGCCGCCGTAACCCAGCCAGAGCGCCGTCAGCAAGCCGGCCCAGGCCAGCGGCCGCCACGCGCGCGCGGCGCGTCGACGCCACCCGCCCAGGGCATGGACAAGCGCCTCGTTGATCAGCAGCAGCATCACGGTCAGCGCCGCCGCGCCGCCCAGGTCGGCCGCTTGGCGCAGCCACGGGGACGGCTGCAGGCCATGTCCGAGCGTATCGCCGAGCAGCTTGGGCCACAGCCACTCGCAGGCGATCCACGTCGCCGCGGCAGCACCCGCCACCAGCGCCCCGCCGCGCCGCCGCGCCATCCAGGTGCGGACCAGTGCATAGGCGATCACCTGCGGCTGCAGCAACGGAGCGGCAAGGACCAGCACCAGCAGCGAGAGCCAGGCGTCCACACCGACGTAGGCCCCGAAGGCCCAGGCAAACCACTGCAGTGCGCCCAGCACATAGGCCACCGACATGAGCCAGGCGCTGCCCAGTGCACCGGCGAGCGATCGTGCATGCGACAGGGCCAGCAACCAGGGCACCAGCGTCACGAAGCCCAGCGGCCAGCCGGACTCCAGCAGGGCAAAGGCTGCCAGCAGCGCGCCACTGCCCAGCGCACCGACCAGTTGGACCGACCCGCCGCGCCAGCGTCCGCCGGGCGCTGCGGTTCCCGCGC
>JANJTY010000481.1 GCA_024710865.1 Lysobacteraceae bacterium
CGTCGCACCCAGCTCATCGCCCGCACCCACGCGATCCGCCGCCGCCTGGGCGAGCTCGCCGATCCCGCGTTCCACGCACGCAGCGCGGCGCTGGCGGATACCCTGGTACAGGCGATGCGCGCCGCACCGGGGCTCCTGCCCTCCCTCCGCCCCGTCCGCTTCTCCCCCACCGACGATGCGCGCCATCCCTACATGGCCGAGGTCGACGGCGCGCGCTGGACGGTACGGATCAACGAGTTCCCCGAAGAGCCTTCGCTGTATTCCCTGCTCGTGGACGGTGTCGTCGTCGAGGAGCTCATGGCCTGGCCAGCGGCCTGGGAGCGCCCGGGCGAACAGGACGAACCGCGCTAGGCATCCGGCGGGACGCGGGCACGGATGGCTTCGACGATGGCCCGGACGCGCGTGAGCGCCTCACCCGAGGGAGCTCGCGACGCGTGACGGTGGCTCCGCTGTTCAAGGTACAGGATCGCGCGCAACTCGGTCAGCGTCTCGGGCAAGGAGCGCGCCTGCGCGTGGCGCTCCAGCAGCTCGGAGAGCGCGGGACCCGTGGCGCCGTCGTAGGTCAGGGCGAAGCGCTCCACGTCCGTCCACGCCGCCGCGGGACCAGGCAGGTCGGATCGGCGGAGGGCATGGTCCGGAATGGGACGAGGTGCGGTCGCGGGCCCCGCGGGCGGGGCGGCGGTCACGCGGGGCGGCGGGGCTGGCGCGGCTTCACCCGAACGCGCCGGCGCGCACGGCGGCGCGAAGCGGTCCGGTCGTGCCAGCTCCTTGAGCGAGCGCTGGAACCGCCCGACCCGTGTCCAGACCGGATCGCCCTTCGCGAGCGTGCCGAAGACCTCCGCCGGGATATCCACCGTCCCGCCTGCAATGACCGCGACGTACCGGCGACCCTTCGCCCCGCGGTGCACCGTGAGCGCCTCGACCGGACCGTACAGCACGAGCTCCGCACCGAGGAGGTCGAGCAGCGAGCCGAAGGACCAGCGCAGCGCGACGCTGCCGAACCACAGCGCGAACAGGGCGATGCCGGCGTGGGTGGCGATCGCGATCACGCTTCGATCCGCAGGTGAGAGCAGCGTGCCCTCCCACGTGCGGGTGACGACGAAGCCGAACGCGCCAAGGCTGACCACGGCGAAGAACAGGCCGATAAATGCGCCGTAGCCGAGCAAGGCGCGCTCGAACCAGCCCAGCCGGTACGCCACGACCCATCCCCGTGGGCGGAGCATCATGCCGACACCCGGCCAGGTGCCGCGCCGGCGCGGGTGGACCCTGTGCGCTCACACCTCATCCGACTCCTCGTTCGGCCCCGTGTACCCGGACCTGTTCGCTTCGGGAACCCCGCGGTGAACCCGCCGCGGTGGTCGCGGACGTGTCGGCCACCGCTCGGCCCGCCAGCTCAGCGGCGGCACGCCTCGGGTTGGTCGGCATGACATTCCCCGATCCCGGCAGCCGAACGCAAGTGGCGGCCCTGCACCAGCGGACGGGGTCCGGCGCGCGTGGCGCGATGAGGCAAGCCCCGCCTCAGCCCCCGGTCGCCCGCGCCTGCGCCGCAAGAAATCCATGCAGCTGCGCTGCGTCGATGGCCGTCTTCCGCGTCAGCGCAAAGGCATGTTCGGGATCGAGCACGCGGTCCAGCCAGATGCCGCCCTCGGGCGCCAGCGGAGGACGCGTGGTGCCCAGCCAGAGCGCGGTATCCGCGCCCTCTTCCGGCGTCCGCAGGTGCCGCCGCAGGACGGCGCGGAAACCGGGCAGCGCGGTCTGCACGCCCGCCGTGTCCACCCAGCCGGGGTGCATCACGTAGACCCGCGGCTGGCCCTGCCAGCGCTGGTTCCAGGCCCGGGTCAGCTCCACCTGCGCGCGCTTGTGCATCGCGTAGGCCGCCATGCCGTCGTACTCGCGGGCGCTCCGCGCCGCCATCTCCGCCAGGCGCAGCGGCGTGCCGTACATGCCGCCCGAGCTCATGTTGATCACGACCGCGCCCTCGGCGTACAGGTTCTCCTCGCGCAGACCTTCGCCCAGCACGAAGTGACTGAGCAGATTGGTGCCGAAGGAGGTCTCGAAGCCCTCGGCCGTCAGCTGGAAACGGTCGAGCAGCAGGCCGACGTTGTTGACCAGCACGTCGATGCGCTCGCCGCGCCCGGCCAGCTCCGCCACGAAGCGCCGGGTGTCCGCGATGCTGGAGAAATCGACCCGCATCGGCAGCATCCTGTCGCCGCCACCCGCGGCACGAACCAGCTCGGCGAGCTTCTCCGCGCTGCGCGCCGCCGCCAGCACCCGCGCCCCGCGCGCATGGGCCATCCGCGCGATCGCCGCGCCGATGCCGCCGCTGGCGCCGGTGACGAGCCAGGTCTGGCCGTCCAGGCGCTCCGGATAGGCCTGCCAGCCCCGTTGCCGGCGCGCAAGACCGATGCGGCTGAAGGGAACGAAGAAGCGCCCGTAGAAGAAGAGACTGGCGAATGCTCGGAGCATGGACGTTCTCGGGGCGATCCGCCGGGCGGGAAGCGCAGACTACGCTCCGACGCGTGTACGGGATGCGCGGGCGGCGTAACGCTGGCGTTCACGGACGGCGCCCCGCCACGCAGTCCGCGGCTCAGCGCCGCAGGCGCAGCGCCCGCCCGAGGTCGTCCCACCCGTAGCGCAGGAAGCTGCGCAGCACGCCGCGGCGGAGATCCACCGGCCGGCCGCGGGCGATGCGCTCCATCTGCTGGTAGTACCAGCCCTGCGCACCGAGCACGTTGATCATCTTCATCAGCAGCAGCGGGCTCGCCGGCGAGCACCAGCCGCGCGCCGCCAGGTGCAGCCGCTGCTCGAAGGCGGGCAGTCGGTCGATCCGACCCTCCAGCAGCTCACGCGCGCAGTCCGGGTGCGTGCAGAAGGGCCGCGCCAGCCCGATCACGTCGAGCGCGCCGGACGCCAGCGCCACTTGCATGCCTTCGCGTGACCGGAAGCCGCCGGTCACCATCAGCGGCATCCTCGCCACGGCGCGGATCGCCTCGGCATAGTCGAGGAAGTAAGCCTCGCGCACCCGCGTGCTTGCCCTCGGCTGCACCGCGTCCGCGCTGCGTCCCTCGACGCCGAGCAGACGCGGCTGCTCGTAGGTGCCGCCGGAGATCTCCAGCAGGTCGATGCCCTCGCCGTTCAGCCGCTCGACCACCGGCAGGCACTCGGCGTGGCTGAAGCCGCCCTTGCGGAAATCGTCGGAATTGAGCTTCACCGAGACCGGAAAGCCCGGCCCCACCTCGGCGCGGACCGCGCGTACGCAGGCGATCAACAGCCGTGAACGGTTCTCGATGGAGCCGCCCCAGCGGTCCTCGCGGCGGTTGGTCACCGGCGAAAGGAAGCTGCTGATCAGGTAGCCATGCGCGCCGTGCACCTGCACGCCGGTGAAGCCGCACGCCTTCGCGATCCGCGCGGCGGCGCCGAACCGGCCGATGATCGCGAGGATCTCGTCCTCCGCCAGCGCCCGCGGCGTCCTGTAGTTGCCAAGGAGGTCGAGCTTGACCGCCGATGGCCCCACCGGCTGGCGCGTCGCATAGCGCGGCGACTGCCGGCCGGCGTGGCTGAGCTGCATCCACAGCTGCGCCCCGCCCGCGGTGCCG
>JANJTY010000491.1 GCA_024710865.1 Lysobacteraceae bacterium
CCACGGCGAGGCCGACGCCGACCTGATGAACCAGCTCTGCTTCGACGCCTTCGTGGTCGGCAACCACGAGTTCGATTTCGGCGACGCGGCGCTCAAGCAGTTCCTCGACTTCCTCAGCAAGCGGACCTTCGACTGCGACACCCCGGCGCTGGGCGCGAACGTGGATTCGGAGGTGGGCGTCTCGCCGCTGGCGCGCCACTCCAGGACCGACTACCTGCTGCCGCGCGTGGTGCTCGAACGCGGCGGACGCCGCATCGGCATCGTCGGCATCGACGTGGCCGGAAAGACCATGGGCTCCTCCAGCCCCGGCCCCGGCACCCGTCTGCTCGACGAGCGCGAGACGGCGCAGGCGCAGATCGACGCGCTGCGCGCCGAAGGCGTGGACATCGTCGTGCTGCTCACCCACATCGGCTACCGCAACGACGTGGCGCTGGCGGCCGAACTGGACGGCGTGGACCTGATCGTGGGCGGCGATTCGCACAGCCTGCTGGGCGAGGACCTGCGCGCCTTCGGTCTCTCTCCCGAAGGTCCCTATCCGACCCGCGTCAGCGACCGCAGCGGCAACCCGGTCTGCGTGGTGCAGGCCTGGCAGTACACCTGGGCCCTGGGCGTGCTGGACGTGCGCTTCGACGCCGACGGCCGCGTGCTCGACTGCAGCGGACAGACCGTGATCCTGCTCGGCGACGACCTGCGTCGCGACGACGCGCCACTGCAGGGCGAGGCCTTGGCGCGCGCCCAGGCCGCGATCGAGGCTTCGCCCGCGCTGCGCCAGTTCGCGCCGGATCCGGGCGTAACGCGGGTGCTCGATGCCTACCGCGCCCAGATCGACCGCTTCGCCGGCGAGGTCGTCGCGCGCGTGGCCGAACGCCTCTGCCTGCGCCGCGCCCCCGGCCAGCACGATCGCAGCCGCGACGGCGCACCGGGCTGCGCCGAGGCCACCGACGCCCAGGGCGGGCATGCGCAGATGTTCGCGGCCGAGGCTTTCCTGTCCCAGGGCCGGCGCTTCGGCGGCGCCGACGTGGCGATCCAGAACGGCGGTGGCGTTCGCAACGGCCTGGCGCAGGGCACGTTCACGGTCGGCGATGTCTACCTCGCCATGCCGTTCAAGAACACCCTGGTGCGGCTGGAGATGCGCGGCGACGCGCTGCTCGCCGCGCTGGAGGACGCGCTCGACTACTTCGTCGCCGACCCCGGCGCGCACACCGGCGCCTGGCCCTACGTCGCCGGACTGCGCTGGCGCGTCGACCTGACCCGCAGCCGCGCGCAGGGCCGGCTGGAGGACGTGGAATTCTGGAACGGCCAGGCTTGGGAACCCTTCGATCGACACCGGTCGTACCAGGTGATCACCAACGACTACATCGCCACTGGACGCGACGGCTACGCCGGCCTCGGCCGGGTACCGAACGCGCAGCGCCAGGACACCTTCCTCGACTACGCTCAGGCCCTGCTGGATCATGCGCGCGAGGTCGGCCTGGTGCGGCGCCCCGATCCGGCGCGCGCCAGCACCCAGGCCTTGCTCGACCTCGACGGCCGCCGCTACGCGCCACGCTGAGGAGTTCGATGATGCCCTCCCCGATGCTCGCACCCTGGCTGCTCGCCGCCGCGCTCGGCGCGGGCGAGGATGAGGTCCTGATCTACCGCTGCACCGACGCCAGCGGCCACGACACCTACCAGGACGCCAAGTGTCCTGAGAACAGCTTCCAGCACATCATCCGGATGCAGCGGCCGAGCGAGACGCCGCCGCCCCCGCCCCCGAAGCCCGCTGCGGCGCCGGCCGCGTCAGCTGCGGTCGCGAATCCGGCACCGGCCGGTCCTGCGGCGGAGGCGGGCACCCCCGCGACCGCCGCGCCGTCCGCGTCCGCCGAGGGCGGCGAAGCCGGTAGCGTGCCGCCCACGCGCGGTTTCTCGCTGCCGCCCTGGGAGACCGAGGAGAGCCTCAAGCCGCCGCCGCCCAGCGGCCCGCAGGTGCGCCGCATCGCCAGCGGCGACGTCCCGCCCCTGCCCGCGCTCTGGCGCTGCCGTGGCCTCGACCGCAAGGCCTACATCAGCGAGACCGACAAACCGCCCCCGAAGTGCATCCCCCTGGCCGAACTCGGCATCCAGCTCGACGCCCTGCCAAAGGAGATGCGCAGCGGCTGCCAGAACGTGCACGACGCCTGCGACCCGCTCTCCCCGTTCGAGGTCTGCGGCCATCTGCGCGCGCAGCTCGCCAATGGCGCGGTGGCGGGCGAGGAGGCGGCCGGGCTCGAGTCCGTCATCGAAACGCGCTGCCCGGTTCCGTGAGGCGGCTTCGCGCACCCGTTGCCACGGCGCGCCTGGAGCGCGCCGCAGTGTCGAGCGACGCGGGCGCGGCGAAGCAGGGGCGCGAGCCGTCGATCCGCAGGAGGCGTTCGCGGTGACCTTCGAGTTCCGCGCCATCTTCCATCTCGCCTTTCCGGTCAGCTCGCTCGAGGTCGCCCTGGACTTCTACACGCGCTGCCTGGGCGCCAGCGTGGGACGCCACGCCGGCGAATGGGCCGATGTCGTGTGGCTCGGGCACCAGATCACCCTGCACCAGCAACCGGCGCAGGTGCTGCCCCGCGCCGCGCGGGGCGTGCGGCATTTTGGCGTGATCCTGCCCTGGACCGCATGGGACGCACTGCGTGCCCGTCTGCTGGACTTCGACGCGTCTCTGGTGCGCGATGTCCAGCATCGTGCGGTCGGCGAAGCCGGCGAGCACGTCAAACTGCTGCTCGATGACCCGGACGGCAACCTCATCGAAATCAAGGCCTACCGCGACCTCGACAGCGTCTCGCCGGCGCTTGCCTGAGTCCGGCGGCGCGCCTGCCGTCGGGCCGTGGCAAACGGCGCGGGCCGGGTCGCGCAGGCGCGTTTACCGCCCGGCTGCCTGCTGCCGCGCAGGGTTCTAGCTGCCGGCCCGCCCCAGCACCAACCCCAGCAGGTCGCCGATGCGGCAGTGCTCTTCCAGCGGGTGCCGCAGGTGCGCTTCGAGGGCGAGGCGGTAGCGGTTGCGCCGGCCATCGCGCTCGCGCTGCAGCACGCCGCCGGCCTCGAGGTCGGCCACGATGCGCTGCACCGCGCGCTCGGTGATGCCGACCTGCGCGGCCACGTCGCGCAGGATGCTGTCGGGTTTGGCGGCCAGGCACACCAGCACGTGGGTGTGGTTGCTCAGGAACGTCCAGTGCGCGGCGGCGGGCGGCGCGGGCGCCGGCTTGGCCGCGCGCGCGCGGGTCGGGGCGGCAGGACGCTCGACGGCGGACGGCGTCGGCTTGCGCCGCTGCGGATTTCGCGCTTTACTATTCACGACATTTTTTTCGTGTTTTGGAGATCGCACAATGTCCGCCGTCCTCGCCGAAGCCGTTTCCGCGCCGCGCTACGTTCCCGCCGCCCTGCCCGCCACCACCGTGCCGGTCGCGGCCGGCGACGGCATCGGACCGGAGATCATGCAGGCCACGCTCGACATCCTGAAGGCCGCCGATCCGGCCCTGAGCTTCCACCATGTCACGGTCGGCCTCAAGGCCTACGAGGGCGGCCTGATGGCCGGCATCGGCGAGGACACCTGGCAGGCGATCGAGGCGCACAAGGTCATCCTCAAGGGGCCGATCACCACCCCGCAGGGTGGCGGCTACAAGTCGGTCAACGTGACCCTGCGCAAGACCCTCGGGCTGTACGCCAACCTGCGCCCCTGCGTGTCCTACCACCCCTACGTTCAGGCCCTGCACCCGCGCATGGACGTGGTGATCGTGCGCGAGAACGAGGAAGACACCTACGCCGGCATCGAGCACCGCCAGAGCGACGAGGTGTTCCAGTGCCTGAAGCTGATCACCCGCCCCGGTTGCGAGCGCATCGTGCGCTACGCCTTCGAGTACGCCCGCGCGCACGGTCGACGCAAGGTCACGTGCATGACCAAGGACAACATCATGAAGCTCACCGACGGCCTGTTCCACAAGGTCTTCGACGAGATCGCGCCGCAGTACCCGGAGATCCAGGCCAACCACATGATCATCGACATCGGCACGGCGCGCATCGCGAGCCGGCCGACCGACTTCGACGTCGTGGTCACGCCCAACCTCTACGGCGACATCCTTTCGGACGTGGCGGCCGAGGTGGCCGGTTCGATCGGCCTGGCCGGTTCCTCCAACATTGGCCGCGACTGCGCCATGTTCGAGGCCGTGCACGGCTCGGCGCCGGACATCGCCGGACAGGACATCGCCAACCCCTCGGGCCTGCTGCTCTCGGCGGTGATGATGCTGGTGCACCTGGGACGCGCCAGGCCGGCCAGCGACATCCACAACGCCTGGCTGTGCACGCTGGAGGAAGGCATCCACACCGGCGACATCTTCCGCGAGGGCGTCAGCCGGCGCCGGGTCGGCACGCGCGCCTTCGCCGAGGCCGTGATCGCGCGCCTCGGCCAGCGCCCGTCCAGGATCGCCGCGGTCGATTACCCGGAGCGCGAGCCCGAGTCGCTGGTGCACCCGGATGTCGCCATCCCGCCGCACGTGAACGCGCGCAAGCAGCTGGTCGGTGTGGACGTGTTCCTCAACTGGGACGCGGACGGGCGCGACCCCAACGCGCTCGGGCCGCAGCTGGAGGCGCTGGCGGGACCGGAATTCCGCCTCGCCCTGATCACCAACCGCGGCGTGAAGGTCTACCCGAACGGCAATCCGCAAACCCTGCGCACCGACCACTGGCGCTGCCGCTTCCCGGCGGTGTCCGACGCGGTCGACGGGCAGGCGATCTCGCGCCTGCTGCTGCGCATCGCGCAGGCCGGCCTGGACGCGGTCAAGACCGAGAACCTCTACACCTTCGA
>JANJTY010000501.1 GCA_024710865.1 Lysobacteraceae bacterium
ACATGGACACCCACAATCTGAACCATGCGCGAAAGCCTTCGCTTCGCCTCAGTTGGGCCTTGCGTGGCCTCACTTCAGGACACTGCTGCGCAATACCGGGGGTGGCCGGTCACGCGCCGAGTTGAGTACCGTGAGCAGGAAGGGTCGGCAGTGCGCAGCGCATGCTGCGCCTAAGTCGAGACGCGCGATTCCTGGCTTATGCGATGGCGCACTCGACGCGCCGGACCATCAGCCAGCGCTGGCCGAGCTCCCGGGCTTTCTCCAGCAGCGCGGCCGCGCTGCCGACGGCACGGCAGAAGCGGGACTCGATGCCGTTGACCTGGCGCAGCCAGCGCGATGCAGGCGCGATCGAGGCGAGCACGGGAGGGCATGCGTCTGCGATCCGCCCGCGCTTGCCGGGGTGCAGTTGACGCCCGGCCCAGTCGACCAGTTCGATGTACTCCCGCTCGGAGATCGGAAGGAAGCCGGTGCTGGCGGTGCCGGCGACCGCATCGATCGCCCGCGCCTGCGTGTCGGCATCGTGTTGCCGACGACCATGGACCGAAGTGTGCCGTGAACTGGGCAAGTCTTCGGCCACCCTGGCGCGCACCGGATTGAGGTCGACATAGACCATGCAGGCCAGGATCGCCGCGTCGTCCAGCAAGGCCTGGCAGCGGAATCGACCCTCCCAGAACCGGCCGCTGCAGCGGTCTTCGGCGTTGGCCATGCGGGCCAGCGGCTCGGACAGGCAGCGCATGAACCAGGAGAGGTCCGCGAGGCGGGCGCGCAGCTGCGCGATGCGCTCGGCGTTGCCGCACAGCACGTCAGCCTTGGCGCGGCAGGCATCGACATCGATCGCGCCATCGACCCGCGCCGTAAAGAGCCGAACCCAACGCTCGGCGGATGTGATGCATGGACACCCATAACCAGCCTGGGGACCGGCTCAGCGGGTTCGGTGGTCGTCTGGGGTTGGGGCTCCAGAAGATCGCGATGAGAGCCGCAGTTGAGCGAATGCGCCGACCTTTCCGCCCTCGCGTGCATCCGGTCCGCACGGAATGTCCGTACGCAGACCGGTACTCAGCGAAAGGAGCTCTACCATGTTCAGGCACTGTGTCGTTGCGATGGGTCTTCTGGCGGCGGGTAGTGTGCAGGCGCAGACCGTTCTGGGGCTTACCGACAACAACTCGCTCCTGCGCTTCCCCGCGACAGCCCCCGGCGTGCTGTTGGCGAACACGCCGGTATCTGGCCTTGCCGCGGGCGAGAGTTTGCTCGGCATCGACGTGCGTCCCGCCACCGGCGAGCTTTACGCGCTCAGCGACGGCGGCCGTTTGTATGTGGTTGATCCGGTCAGCGGGGCGGCGTCCGTGGCCTCGACACTGAGCACTGCGCTGGCGGGTGCGCGCTTCGCCGTCGACTTCAACCCGGTGCCGGATCGGTTGCGCGTGATCAGCGACAGCGGTCAGAACCTGCGCGTCAACGTCGACACCGGCGAGACGATCGTCGATGGCGCGATCAACCCGGCCGGCCCGCTGATTGGTGGTGCGGCCTACATCAATAGCGTCGAAGGCGCAGCGAGTACGATCCTGTACGACATCGACGTCGGAAATAGCCAGCTGCTGGTGCAGAATCCGCCCAACAATGGCACGGTGGCCGCGGTGGGCAGCTTGGGCGTCACGCTCGACGCAGGCAGCGGTGCAGGATTCGACGTATTGACCCGCGCAGGCGTCGATAGTGCCTTTGCGGTTCTGAGGGTGGCGGGGATCACTGGGCTGTACGGTGTGGACCTGTCGACCGGGGCGGTGAGCTTGGTCGGCCCGGTGGCCGGAAACCCCGGGGTGCGCGGCATGGCGGTTCTGAGTGCCG
Organism: Lysobacteraceae bacterium; assembly: GCA_024710865.1. Taxonomy (GTDB): domain Bacteria; phylum Pseudomonadota; class Gammaproteobacteria; order Xanthomonadales; family Xanthomonadaceae; genus JANJTY01. The sequence goes on from JANJTY010000501.1 coordinate 1,843, forward strand.
CGCTGGAAGTGGCGCCGCCAGCCACGGCCACGGCGATCGGCCTGGGTACGTCCAATCAGCTGATCCGGTTCTCGGCGAGCGCACCCGGCAGCGTACAGCCGCCGACTTCGATCACCGGGCTCGTCGCTGGCGAGACGCTGATCGGGATTGACGTCCGGCCTTCCAACGGGCTGCTGTACTCGCTCAGCGATGGCGGCCGCCTGTACACCGTCGACCCGGTGAGTGGTGCAGCGACGCTGGTCTCTACCCTCAACGTCGCTTTGTCGGGTACGCGCTTCGGCTTAGACTTCAACCCGGTGCCGGACCGCCTGCGTGTGGTCAGCGATACCGGACAGAATCTGCGCATCAATGTCGACACCGGTGAGGCCATCAGCGACGGCGCCATCAATCCGGCCGGTCCGCAGCTCAGTGCCGCGGCCTACATCAACAGCCTGGATGGCGCGACCAGCACTGCCCTGTTCGTCATCGATCCGGTCAGCGCGCAGTTGCTGCTGCAGAACCCGCCGAACAACGGCGTGGTTAGTCCGATTGGCCCGCTGGGCGTGAGCCCCGATGGACTCGCGGGTTTCGATGTGCTGAGCGCCAATGGACGCGACAGTGCGGTGGCAGCCCTGCGGGTGGGGGGCGTCGCCGGGCTCTACGCCATTGATCTCGGCTCGGGCTCGGCCCAGCTGATCGGCGCCATTGGCGGCAATCCGAACCTGCTCGGTCTCGCGCTGTCCATGCAAACGCTGAGCGGCCTACCGCCGGCCGTGCCGCGGCCTGCCGTGGTGCCAGTGAACGCGCCGCAGGCGCTGGTACTGATGCTGCTTGGCGTGCTGGGTCTGGGATGGCTTGGCCTTTCGCGTCGGACCTGAGCGCTTGGCACACTGCAATGGCGGCGGCGATGGCATTGGCTGCTGAAAGGACCGTTGGCGCAGGGCAGCGCACCTTTGCAGGCGTCGCCGCGCGCCCGGCGCATCGGATCGCCGGCGACGCGAGGGTCCCGCACTGATCTGCAGGCTGGACAGGCGCCTTGCCCCAGGGCAGGCGCCGAGCCGCCAAAGGCCGCGCGGGTTCGGAACCGTCCGACGCGATCTGAGCGCCTCGGGTGTGGCGAGCGATGGGCTGCGCGGTTGCAGGCGCCCGCTCAGCACAGACCATTCCTCGGTGCCGAGGCCACGACTCGGATTCCCGCGGTGGAACCGGGCAGCGAGGAGCGACCGTCCCTGCGTGCCGACGCGTCGGACCGGGAGGCGACGAAGCCGAACCTGGGACGCGTCCTCTACCGGTCCACGCCGAGGAAGCGCATCCGCGCGGCCCCTGCTGGCGCCGGCTTCGGCGCGGGCGTACGCTTTGCGATCCACCCTCAAGTAGAGGTGCGATATGAGCGGGAATCACGAACGTCGGCGCGGCGAGCGCCGGCTGGGCGATCGACGCGGCGGCGACCGCCGCGAGCTGGAGCGACGGGTCAGCGAGGCTTCGTTCTGGAACGGCATCGAGCGCCGCGGCGATTCCGACCGCCGCGAAATCGATCGCCGCGGGGACGGCCGGCGCGAAGCCGAGCGGCGCCTGAGCTGAGTGGGCCCGCAGCGCATCGTCTGCCTCACCGAGGAGCCGACGGAAACCCTCTACGCCCTCGGCGAGCAGGACCGCATCGTCGGCATCTCCGGTTTCACCGTGCGGCCGCCGCAGGCGCGGCGCGACAAGCCCAAGGTCAGTGCGTTCCTCAGCGCGAAGATCGAGCGCATCCTCGAGCTCAAGCCGGACCTTGCGATCGGTTTCTCCGATATCCAGGCCGATATCGCCCAGGCGCTGATCCGCGCCGGGGTCGAGGTCTGGATCGCCAACCACCGCAGCGTGGCCGGCATCCTCGACTACGTGCGCCGGCTCGGCGCCCTGGTCGGCGCCGGCGCGCGCGCGCAGCGCTATGCGGACGAGCTGCAGCGTGGGCTGGATGAGGTCGCGGCGTCCGCGGCGACGCTGCCGGCGCGGCCGCGCGTGTACTTCGAGGAATGGGACGAGCCGCCGATCTCCGGCATCGCCTGGGTCAGCGAACTGGTCGGGATCGCCGGCGGCGACGACATCTTCCCCGAGCGCGCGGCGCAGCCGCTGGCCAAGGGCCGCATCCTGGAGGATCCGTCCGAGGTGATCCGGCGCGCGCCGGAGATCATCCTCGGCTCCTGGTGCGGCAAGCGCTTCCGGCCCGAGCAGGTCGCCGCGCGCCCGGGCTGGGACGCGATTCCCGCGGTGCGCGACGCGCAGTTGTTCGAGATCAAGTCGCCGCTCATCCTGCAGCCTGGCCCGGCGGCGCTGACTGACGGTGTTCGCGCGATCCACGCCCGCATCCGCGCCTGGGCGGCGTGCCCGCGCTGAGGCCGCGCGCCCGAGGCCGGCGCGCTTGATTCGAGTCAAGGGTGGCGCGGGGCGGGAGCGGCATGCTGCGCGCATGGACATGCCTTCCTCCACCGAGCGCCGCTG
>JANJTY010000514.1 GCA_024710865.1 Lysobacteraceae bacterium
GGCGCGGATCACGCCGCGCTTGACCTTGATCGCGACCTCCTGCGGCACGACCTCGTCCGCGCCCAGCGTGCGCGCGATGCCCGATTCGCTCAGCGAGAGGTGGATGGATTCGGGGCTCAGGACCTCGTCCGCGGCCTGCTCATAGAGCTGGCGCAGCAGCGACTCGGCCGCCTTGGCGGCGCGCTCCTCGCCGATGACGCGGAACACATGCCCGCGGTTGCCGATCTCGACCCCGAGGCGCAGCTCGATCTGGCGCAGGTGGGCGTCGAGCGGCCCGGCCAGGTTGGCGAGGCGGCCGATGTCTTCCGGCTGCAGGGCGAATTCACGGCGGACTGGGTTGCTCATCGCGCGACAGCGTAGCCTGCCGGGCCAGGGGCGGCCAAGGCGCGCTGGCGGCGTCTGCGGCCACGGACTCGAATCCGTCGCGGAAGAGGGGACCAAGCAGCGCCAACTCGCTGCTGTTGCCCGCCGCGTCGGTCACGATCAGCCCCAGCCCGCGCTCGAACGGCGCCAGCGGCAGCACGAAGCGACGTATCTGCTGCGCGTCGTCCTCGGCGTAGGACAGGGTTGCGGCGGGCACCAGCATGCCGGCGGCGTCGCGCCCCAGCGCATCGATCCGCAGCGGGTAGCTGGCGGCCGACGCCGCGGTGTCGACGCGCAGGTCGAGGTGCAGCTCACCGGCCGTCGCGTCGATCGTCATGTTTTCGACCACGGCCGTATTCTGCAGGCGGTTCCCGGCCGAGGTCAGCAGGGGCGAGCCGTCGCCGTCGAGGTCGCCGGGGTCGTTCGGCGTGGGCCCGTCGAACGCATTCGAGGTCGCGAGGTCGATGGCGAGGTTGCGCGGGTCGAGGAAGGCGTTTCCCAGCAGGGGCAGGTTCCAGCAATTGCTGACCGCGATCGCCGGCCCCGCATCGTGCGCGAACAGGTTGCCTTCGCCGGGGGCATCGCCGCCCACCGCTATCCGGCAGTAGCCCAGGCGCGACAGCGCCACCGTCGGCTGCGGCGGCGACGATGCGCCTGGGCCGCTGCCGTTGCCCAGCGCCAGGCCGCCGGCGCCGACGCCGAAGACGTTGCCGACGATCCGCAGCAGGGGCGGTCCCGCCTGGCTGGCGGAAGGTCCGAACGCATAGATGGCGTTGAACCCGTGCCCGAGGAAGAGGTTGCCTTCCGCCGCCGCGCTGCCGCCGACCAGGGCCTCGGCGAAGTCGTTCGACAGGCTCAGGCCGTAGTCCTGCCGCCCGGGAATGGCGTCCAGCGTCGCGTCCGAGCCGAACACGTTGCCCTGCACGACGAGCCGGGAGACCGCGCGGAACTGCACGAGCGCGCCGGATCGGTTGGCGGCGAAAAGATTGGACTGCCCGGGCTGGTCACCGCCGATCCGGACCTCGCCCGCCACGGACACTCCGGCGCGGTTCGGAACCGCCTGCTCGCCGCTGACGTCGGTTCCAAGGTAATTGCCCTCGATCCCATGTGGCCCGGGCTCGAACAGGAAGATGGCCTCGCGGCAGTGGTTCAGCACCAGGCCGCGCACCGTCAGGGCCGCAGCGCCCTGCAGGCAGGCGCTGCCGTCGGGGCCGGTTCCGCGCAGCTCGACCCGCAACTGGTGCGCGATAGGCTGGAACGGCGCGTGGGCGCTGGGCATGGCGCCGACCTGGGTGAAGCCGTCGATGCTCAGCGGGGACGTGATCAGCGGCAGGGCGGTCGCCGACGCGATGCGCCAGTGTCCGGAGTCGGGCTGGAAGCCGGCGTCCTCCGGCGGGAGGTCGAACTGGATCAGGTCGGACTCGCCGGCGCTGGCGTTGGCCGCGGCGATGGCTCCGCGCAGTGAGCAGTCCTGCGGGGCAGGGGTGCAGGCGGAAAGGCTGTCGTCGCTGCTGGTGTCGACGGTGTAGGTGGCCGCGGCGGCGGTGCCGGTCGCGAGGAGCGCAAGGAGCAGGGGCAGTCGGGTCATGGTGCGGGCGTCCAGTGGGTCGGTGCCGGGATGAGGGCGGTCACGCGGCGCCCAGCCTGGCGCCGGGCGCGGGCCGAGGGCGAGGCGGGCGCTCAGGCTTCGCCGGGGATCGCGAAGGACTCGAATCCGTCGCGGAACAGCGCGCCCGGACGTTCGAGCGCTTGCCGCTCGACGGCGCCGCTGTCGCACGTGGCCTCGCCGTCACGGTTGCCGTCGACGCCGCGCGGCCGCAGACGCATGTCGAAAATGTCCTGGCTGTCGCAGGGACGGTGATCGACCGCGGGACTGTCCGCGCGCGGCAGGTCGCTGCGGTTCGGTCCGCCGTAGTGGCTGAGCGGATCGAGCGCGAAGTCCTCGAACGCCGGCAGGTCGACATCGCCCGCCTGAGCGAGCGCGCAGGCGCTGGCCGGTCCCAGGTTGAAACCGCCGCTGATCAGCTGCGCGGTCGATTGCGCGAGGCAGCTGTCCGGGGCCGGGGTCCAGAGCAGGCTGGCGACCAGCCCGGCCTCGTTGCCGGCGCCGATGTGCAGCGAGGGTCCGCCGCTGGCAGCGCTGGCGCCCATCAGGGTGGAGCGCGAGACCCCGGTGAACAAGCCCGAGCCGGCCGAGACGCGCAGGTCGCCGCCGGGACCACCGGCAACGGTGTTGTCGCAGAAGGTGCTTTGCTCGACCGACAGGATAGGCGGGCCGACCCTGGGCAGGGTGACGGCGGACGCCGCGAGGCGCTCCACCGCCCAGCTCGGCTTCGTTGCCGGACAGGGTCGAGTTCCAGATCGAGACGAGGACCGAATCGAGCAGGCGGATCGCACCGCCGCGCAGCGCGCGGTTGGCGTCGAACCCGCACAGCAGGACATCGAGCGCCTGCCCCGCCGGGATCGCCCCGCCTTCGCCCACTGCGTGGTTGCGGAGGAGGTCCGCATTGAGCAGGGCCACGCGCGAGACGCTGGCCTCGGCATGGATCGCGTCCCCGTCGTCGCTGGCGTACTGGTCGGAGAAGCGCGCACCCCGCACCAGCAATTTCGCGTCGCGCTTGTACACCCCCCGCCCCGTCCGGCCCGGTTGGCGATGAAGCGGCTGCCTTCGAGCTGGAACGGATGGCCCCAGCGCTGGATCGCCCCGCCTTCATCCCAGTCCGCGGCATTGGCATCGAACACGCTGTCCCTGATCACGGAAGGGACGTTGGTGGCGATGGCGCCGCCCTCCCGGGCGGAGTTGCGCTCGATCCGGCTGGCATCGACCGTGAGTGGCGCGGATCCCGGATCGACCGAGATCGCGCCGCCGCTCAGGCCGGCGATCGAGTTGCGGATCGTGACCGCTTCGAGCGCGAGCTGCACGCCGGCCAGGGCGTGGACCGCGCCGTCGCAGTCGCCGGCCGCGAAGCCGTTGGCCAGCTCCAGGCCGCGCAGGGTCGCCTCGGTCCTGCCGTCGTCGCCGTCCACGGCGATCAGGAAGTGGCGCGATAGGCCCTGCGCGTCGAGACCGACCAGGCCGGCACCGTCCAGCATCACCTGGCCGCTGAGGGACTTCTGCGACGTGATCGGGATGACGTGTGGATCGGCACCGCAGGCGAAGCTCAGCACGCCCCCCGGGCCCTGCATGCCAACCACGAGCTGGACGATCGCCGCATCCAGCGCCGCTTCCGTGCAGCTGGCCGGCGTTCCGTCGCCCACCACGGCATCGTCGGCCGCGGCCGGGGGCGGGGCGAGCAGGGCGGGGGCAAGCGGCAACAGCAGGGCGAGGCGCGTCACGGCGGGACCAAGGCTATGGGTACGAGGGGGCGTACGCCGGACCAGGCCCGCAACTGACAAACCGCCGGAGCAGGCCTGGGCTACACTCCGCTCGCCCCTGCTCCGATCGCGCATGAACGAGTCCGCCAGCGATGTCACCCGGTTGCTGCGCCGCTGGCACGCGGGCGACGCCACGGCGCTCGACGCGCTCCTGCCCTCGGTCTACGGCGAGCTGCGCCGACTCGCCGCGCACGAGCTGCGGGGACATCGCCACCACGAGACCCTGCAGCCCACGGCCCTGGTCAACGAGGTCTTCGCCCGCTTGCTCGGGGCCGAACGGGTGGACCTGGCCAGCCGCAAGCACCTGTTCGCCACCGCCGCCAAGCTGATGCGCCAGACCCTCATCGACCGCGCCCGCGCGCAGCAGCGCGAGAAGCGCGGTGGCGGGCGCCTGCAGCGGGTGGACGTGTCGGAGGCGCTTGGCCTTCCGATCGAAGCCGATATCGACCTGATCGCGCTGGACGAGGCGCTGGATGACCTGGCCCGCCTGGATCCGCGCATGGCGCGCATCGTCGAGCTGCGCTACTTCGTCGGACTCGAAGTCGATGAGGTGGCGGCGCTGCTGGAGGTCGATCCGCGCACCGTCTACCGTGACTGGGCCATGGCGCGCGCCTGGCTGCGGCAGCGGCTGGAGGCCTGATCCGTGTCAGGTCCGGGGCGTTCCGACGTATGTCCCGGGATGGTCGGTGAAGCGGGCAGCGAGCGGGAGCGGTTCGGGCATCTGCGCGAGGCCTTCCATCGCCTGCTCGATCTGCAGGATGGCGAGCGCGAGGCACGCCTGCGCGCCCTCGCGCGCGAGGATGCGGGCCTGGTTGCCGAGCTGCGTGGGCTCTTGGAGTGCCTGGATGCGGCCGACCTCGAACCGGGGGGCGGCGACCGGCCTCCCGCCCAGTTGGGTTCGTTTCGCGTGGCGCAGCGCATCGGGCGCGGCGGCATGGGCGATGTCTTCCTCGGCGAGCGGATCGAGGGCGGGTTCGAACAGCGCGTGGCGCTGAAGCGGCTGCGCGCGTCCGCGTTCGTGCCCTCGCTGCAGCGCCGGTTCCTGCGCGAGCGCCAGATCCTGGCGCGTCTGCAGCATCCGAACATCGCCCGGCTGGTCGACGGCGGACGGGGCACCGATGGCCGGCCCTGGCTGGCGATGGAGTTGGTGGAGGGCGAGCGGATCACCGATTGGTGCGCGCGCGCCGGGCTCGATGTGCGGGCACGCGTGCGCTGCTTCCTGTCCGTCTGTGAGGCCGTGCAGTTCGCCCATCGCAACCTCGTGGTGCATCGGGACATCAAGCCCTCGAACATCCTGGTGGATGCGGAGGGAACGCCCAAGCTGCTCGATTTCGGCATTGCCGGCCTGCTCGATACCGACGCCGCCGAACAGACCCAGACCCTGGTGGCGCTGACGCC
>JANJTY010000614.1 GCA_024710865.1 Lysobacteraceae bacterium
TTTGCCGCCTCCGCCGCCCCACCGCGTCAACGATACCAGCCCCTAACGCGTATGAATGCACAACGGTACGGCCGCGGCAGTGGCAGCGGTCCAGCGCTCGAGCGGCGACGATCGAAGGCCTGCGCACCAGGCAAGCGCGCAGGAGGCGACGAGACCAGGTGCCGCGCGCAGCCGCATGCCGCAGGGCTCCGTGCTACGCGTCCGCCGCGGCTTCGCGCGGCGGCGTACGATTCCGGCCCGCGATGCGCGCCGCTGGCTCAGCGATGGCCCAGTGGCGCGGCCTGATCCATGCCGGCCTGGTATCCGCCGGACAGGCCCTTCGTGGCCACGGCGACGGCGTTGTGCGGGTGCAGGCTCTCGAAGTGGGACGCGCGCAGCCAAAAATCAGCAACGCCCTCGGCTTGATCCAGCGCGGCCTGCATGCGCCGCGCGGCATCCTCGCAGAACATGAGGTTCTGGCCGTTGAGGCGGGCGAAGGCCTGCTCGTCCTCGCGCTTGACCGCGGTCTGCACGGGCGTCTTGAGCGCGCCTTCGATGCAGTCGATCAGGGCCACGATGGGAAAGTCGGAGAAGGACGGCACCAGGCGCACGCGCACCTCGGCCGTGCTGCGCTGGCTGTGCGGGGTGGCGCAGATGCCCTGCTCCGAGCCAAGCCAGGCGAGCACATCGGCACGGTCGAGCCCTGCCCCGTCCGGGAAATCCTGCTGGAACCGTTCCTGGATCAGGCGCCGCGCCAGGGCGGCCGAGCACGGACAGGTGCTGGAGTAAACCACCTCGAAGGCCAGCTCCAGCTGCAGCTGGCCGTTCACCATCAGGCCGGTGATCGCAATCGGGTAGGACTTCCAGCCGCGGTTGTCGCTGACCAGGGCCGGGCGCCGCACCAGGTAGTCGAACTGCACGCGCACCATCGCGCGCTCGGACAGCTCGGCGTGCGATTCGAGGAAATCCTTGAGCAGGCGCCGCAGCGAGCACGGCGTCAGCGCTTCCGCGCCGAGGGCGCGGTCGACGTGCAGGTAGAGCCGCGACATGTGGATGCCGCGAACCTCCGGACGGGCCAGATCGACGTAGGCGGTCACGCGCGCCGGGGCGCGCATGGGCACGCCGGATTCGTCGGCGATGGTGATCGGAACCTCGATCTCGCCCATGCCGACCCAGTCGAGCCGCCCGGCGACGCCGGGCCGGGCCTCTGAAGCCACATCGGGCAGGCAGCGCGCGGTGTTGTCGAGCGGTCGAGGTGACATGCTAACTCCTTGATGCGGCTGGTGCCTTGCGCCAGCGGAGGGACCAAGCTTGGGGCTTGCAGGGCGCAAGTCAAGCGCGGGATGGGCGACGCAGCAGGCTCCGAGCCCGTCGCCAGACTGCCAGCGCCGCCAGCGGACCGGGTCGAACGTCGAGTTCGCCGGGCCGACCGGAACGCTCCAACTGGAGCAGGAGCCGGGCTCGGGACACGGCTGCCAGCGCACGGTATGCCGCGGCGCGTGCATCTGCGGTCAAGCCGGCGCGAAGACGGCGTGCATGATCCCGCGCCAGCGCTTCGAGCAACACCGGGTCGGCTTCGACGGCAGGGCTCGCGCCGTGGCGGGCGACGAGGTCCAGCGGCCAGGGCTGACGCTGGCGGCGCCGCGCGTGCAGCCACTGGTCGAGCGCGAGGTGAATGGCATGCAGGCGCGCGGTTGCGACCGGATCGCCGCCGAACAGCTGGCACTCCAGTTCCGCCGCAGGCGCGGTCAGACGTTCGAAACGGCGGATCTGGCTGTCCTGGTCGGCGGTCGAGTCCGAATCCGCGGCCAGGTCCATGCCGCCCTGCACCAGGTCGGCCCAGGCGTCCGCGGGAGCCTGCTGCATCCGGCCCGCAGCCTGCAGCGCCTGTGTCAGCGGATGGCGCGGCTGGCCGCGCCGCGCCTGCAGCAGTTCATCCCGCCACCAGGCCAGCTTGATCGACGCCAGATGCGGCTCCGAGAGATCGAACGCAGCCGATTCGATCTCGTGCAACAGCAGACCCCAGGCCGGCAGCGCCACGCGCCAGGGCGACGGCAGGAACAGTCCGATCAGCTCGGCCAGGGGCTCCAGCCGCCGCCAGTCCGCAGCCAGCTCGGGCGGCAGCGTCTCAGCCGGGGTCACGGACACGACCGAGTCCCGGCAGCCCAAGGTCGAGCAGATCCAGCGCACGCTCGCAACGCGCGGAGGCCGGCCAGGACTCTGGCGCATCATCGACCGAACGGTAACCCCAGAGCGCCACGATGCCTGGCATGCCAGCGGCGCGCGCCGCCAGCACGTCGCGTTCGTCGTCCCCGACGTAGACGCAGTGCCCGGCGGGGATGCCCAGTGCCTCGCAGGCATGCCAGAGCGGCTCGGGATCCGGCTTGCGTCGGGTCAGGGTGTCGCCGCCGACCAGCACTGGACAACGGTCCAGCAGGTCCAGCGCCTGCAGCAGCGCGCGCGCCAGTCCCTCGGGCTTGTTGGTCACGATGCCCCAGGCGAGCTTCGCTGCCTCGATCCGTTCCAGCACCTCCGCCACGCCGGGATAGAGCACGCTGTGCGCGGCGATGTTTTCGGCGTAATGCGCCAGGAAACGCGGCAGAAGGGCTTCGCGCGCGGCCTCGTCGAGATCCGGCAGCGCCACGCCGAGCATGGCGCGGCCGCCCTTGCTGACCACCTCGGCGAGTCGCACCGGGTGCACCGGTTCGCGATCGAGGTCGGCGAGCAGCCGGTTCACCGCCGCCGTGAGGTCGGGCGCGGTGTGCACCAGGGTGCCGTCGAGGTCGAACAGCACGGCGCGGGTCGAAGCCAGGCTCATGCGGGCTTCCGCGCGCAGGCGAGGTAGTTCACGTCCACCCGCGACGACAGGCGCGCCGCACGCCGCCAGGGCTCGTAGACCAGGCCGCTGACATCGAGCAGCTCCAGCCCGGATTCGCGCAGCCAGCCCGCCAGCTCGGATGGCCGGATGAACTGCGCATAGCGGTGCGTGCCGCGCGGCAGCAGGCGCGCGACATACTCGGCCCCGACGATGGCCAGCGCGAAGGCCGCCGGCGTACGGTTGAGCGTCGACAGGAACAGTTGGCCACCGGGCTTGAGCAGCGCGGCGCAGGCGCGGATCACCGAAGCCGGATCCGGCACGTGCTCGAGCATCTCCATGCAGGCCACCGCATCGAAGCTGCCGGGCTCCTGCCCCGCCAGCGCCTCGGCCGACACCAGGCGGTAGTCGACCGCGCGTCCCGATTCAAGCAGGTGCAGGCGTGCCACTTCAATCAGTTCGTCGGCGAGATCGGCGCCGACCACGTCGGCGCCCTCCCCTGCGAGCGCCTCGGCCAGCAGGCCAGCGCCGCAGCCCAGATCCAGCATGCGCGCGCCGCGCAACGGCTGGCGCGTACGGATGTAAGCCAGGCGGGTTGGGTTGAGCTCGTGCAGGGGGCGCTGGGGGCCGTGGGGGTCCCACCACCGGCTCGCCAGCGCCGCGAACTTCGACAGCTCCGCGCGGCTGGCGTTGAGGGTTTCGGCTTCGGTCATGCGCGCGCTCCCGGGTTCGCTTCGAACCATCCCTGGTGGACTGCGCCGGTCCGGCCATCCATGGCCGGCCGCTCGTCGGCGCGCGGCCGTCTGCCAGACGCCCGCCAGCGCGCCGACTCGCCCCACCACCTGCTCGCCAGTACCGCGAACTTCGACAGCTCCGCGGGGCTGGCATTCAAGGCTTCGGCTTTGGTCACTCCGGGGCTCCGTTCAGGCCGCGCGTGCGTCGAGCGTGGCGATGCGCTCGCGCCAGGTGCGCGCCTTGGCGCGGAGCTCGCCCGTGTCGATGTCGCACAGCCGACCATCGCGCAGGCGTTGACGGCCTTCGATCCAGACGTCGCTGACCTGATGCCGACCGCAGGCGTAAACGAGCTGGGAAATCACCCGGTGCAGGGGCTGGGTCTCAAGCGGATCGAGATCGACCAGGGTGAGATCGGCACGCTTGCCGGCCTCGATCGAACCGATGCGGTCGCCGAAACCCAGCGCGCGCGCGCCGCCGAGGGTGGCCATGCGCAGGGTGCTGGCGGCGTCCAGCGCGGCGGCGTCCATCGCCACGCCCTTGGCCAGCAGCGCGGCGGTGCGCATCTCGCCGAACAGGTCGAGGTCGTTGTTGCTGGCGCAGCCGTCCGTGCCGAGGGCCAGGTTGACGCCGGCCTGCCGGAGCTTTTCGACCGGGCAGAAGCCCGAGGCCAGCTTGAGGTTGGATTCGGGGCAATGCGCCACGTGCACGCCGCGCTCGGCGCAGAGCGCGATCTCGGACTCGGTCAGCTGGGTCATGTGCACCGCGATCAGCTGCTCGTTGACAAGGCCGAGACGGTCCAGCCGCGCGATCTGGCGCATGCCATGCAGACGCAGCGAATCCTCGACCTCCTGCGCGGCCTCATGTACGTGGCAGTGCACGCGCAGGTCGAGCTGGTCGGACAGCATGCGGATGCGCTCGAAGCTGCTGTCGCACACCGTGTAGGGCGCGTGCGGTGCGAAGGCGATGCCGACCAGGGCGTCGCCGCGCCACTGATCGTGCACCTCCAGGCCCTTGTCGAAATAGGCGTCCTGCGAGCTGGCCCAGGCGGTGGGGAAATCGATCACCGGCAGCCCGACCAGGGCGCGGAAGCCGAGCCGCTTGTAGGTCGCGGCCTGGGCGTCGGGGAAGAAGTAGTTCTCGTTGCAGCAGGTGATGCCGCCGCGCAGCATCTCGGCCACGGCCAGCTCGATGCCGTCGACCACGAATCCCGGGCCGATCACCGCCGCTTCGATCGGCCAGATGTGGCGCTCCAGCCAGACCCGCAGCGGCAGGTCGTCGGCCACGCCACGCATCAGGCTCATCGGGTTGTGGCAGTGCGCATTGACCAGGCCAGGAATCAGGGCCGAGCCCGGCCGCTGCAGTCGCTCGCGCGGCGCGAAGCGCTGCACGGCCTGTTCGCGCGGCAGCACGGCCAGGATGGCGCCATCGCGCACCGCAACCGCGTGGTCCTCAAGCACCACGCCGTGCGGCTGCACCGGCACGACCCAGCCGGCCTCGATCAGTAGATCGCAGGACTCGGGCGTTGACGACGTATGCATGCGGCCTCGCGGGGCGTGGACTGGCGCGGAAGGTTACCCGCCAGAGCGCCGGGACCGCCAGCCGCGGCGTCGGCGCCTGGATACAGGA
>JANJTY010000227.1 GCA_024710865.1 Lysobacteraceae bacterium
GGGGGCCCCGCTTCGTTTCATTCGGACGCCCAGCACACCGGCCTGGGCCCCAAGGCCGGGCTTTCGCGGCCGTCGAGCAGGCTGCTCACGCAGTCACCGAGATCCAGATCGAGCTGCGCCAGAGCCGCGGCCTGTCCCGCATCCGAGCGGTCGGCCGCGAGGACGAAGCGCTTGAACGCCGCCCAGTCCTGCGCCAGTGCCCCGACCATCACCCGCCCGAGGTCGTAGGCCAGCTCCTGGGCCTGGTCGGGACGCAGGAAGGCCGCGCCGGACCAGAACGCCTGGATGCTGTCCGGCGTCCAGTATCCGCGATGCCGGTCGAGCAGCTCCTGAGCCTGCCAGGCAACGGGGCCGCCGCCCGCCAGGCGGTACTCGGTGTTCACCGCGATTCCCTCGTTGAGCCACGTTGGCAAGGGCAGATGGGCGAGGAAGCCGTGCGTCATCTCGTGCGCGATGACGGGCTCCATCTGGCGCAGGTCGTCCTGCCAGGTCAGGAAGTACTGGCAGCCATCGGACACATGCATGCCCGAACTCATGCCCCACTCCCCCTCATCGGGGTACAGGCGCGAGATGAAGCGGTAGTAGCTGTCCTGGTCTGCGAGCACGATCAGGATGTCCTTGCCCAGCTCGGCGTCGCCGGCGAGCTCCTCCAGCGCCGCGCACACGCGCCGGGCGGTGGTTGCCATGTAGCTGGCGGCCAGCCCTGCGTAGCGTTCGGGCTGGGCGCTCAGCAGAAGCGCGGAGTCGGATTCGTAGAGTCGATAGCCGGGTCCAAGGCAGCTGCCCAGCCAGGCCAGCCAACCCCGTTCGCAGGCCAGCCATGCCTCGCCGCGAAGGCCGGCATCGAGCCCGTCCACCCATCCGTGGACGGACGCCCAGTCCGGGAACGGCAGGCCCTCGTGCCACTCGGCGTTGGCGGCCAGATCCAGCCGGGCGCCTCCGCTCTCCACCTGGCTGGCACGCGCATCGCAGGGGGCGACGGCCAGGCCCTGCGGCGAATCGCCGCGGCGCCCGCGGCCAAACCAGCGGCTCAGCATGGAAACAGGCGCCCGGATGGCCGGCGTTCGTGCGCGCGCACACGTTGCCTCGGCCGAGGGCTGGGGGCTTTCACGCTCAAGCGTGTCGGTCGACGACCCTCACCGTGCCTGCCGAGTGCGAAACGGATTCCGCGGCTGACCAACCGGCCAGCCATCAGAACCCCAGCCAGGCCGTCGCCAGGGTGCGCTGCAGCAGTTCGCGGTGCGGGCGCAGCAGCTCGGCGTTGTGCGCGGCGGCGCTGCCTGCCAGCGCCTGCGGGGTTTCATCCCCCAGGGCCAGGCCGGCGGCGGCGTAGGCCTGCGCGCGCAGCCAGCGATATTCCTCCAGCGACATGCCGCTGGCGTTGAGCGCCTCGACCTGGGCCTGCTTGGCCGTCAGCACGATGCCCGAGAGGTCGCCGTAGGCGGCGAAGACTTCCTGCAGGCTGGCTTCCCGGCCCTCCTGGTCGAGGCTGCGCTTGAGGTCTTCGTACTTCTGCTCCAGCGCCTTCCAGTCCTCGCCCAGCGCGCTGGCGATGGCGCCCTGCACGGTCACGAAGCGCTGCACGGAGGCGGCGTCCAGGCGGCCCTCGGCCGGTTCGGTGAAGCTCGCGGTGTTCTGCACGCGCGCGTCGAGTTCGGCGATCTGCACCCACTGCCGGCCGGCCTCCATCAGCTCGGCGCCGGCGTTCCACATCGGCCGGATCACCACGAACCAGGCCGCGGCGCCGCCCAGCACCAGGATCAGCAGGACCACGGCGCAGCCGATCAGCACACCCTTCTTCATCGCGTCCACCCTTCATCAGTTGAGGATGCGAAGGGTACGGCGCGGCGTGTGCGGATGCGACAGCGTGAGGCGCGGCTCAGAGGGTGGGGGGAATTCAACCGCCGCAGAAGGCGGGCGATGGCCTCCCAGGCTCTCAGTCCAGCCAGGCGCGCACCGCCGCCACGCGCGGATGGTCGCCGCCGAGTCGCTGCGCCAGCGCCGAGACGGCTTCGGCGTGGCGCGCGGCGCTTCCGGCATCGCGCCGCTGGCGATGTGCCGCGGCCGCGGCCAGGGCCTGGCCGGCGAGCAGCTCCCAGTGCGTGGCGCCGACGCGCGCGCCGAGCTGGGCCACGCAGTCCTCGGCCAGGGTCTGCGCCGCGGAGGCGTCGCCCAGTTCGAGCGCCAGCTCCCCGCGCTGGCAGAGCGCGGGCGCGAGGAAGGCCGCGCCGCCCGCACCGGCCGTGCGCAGGCGCTCGATCGCGGCGTCGAAGCGTGCCGCGGCCTCGCGGGACTGGCCCAGCGCGGCCTGCGATCGCGCCAGTGCGACCTCCGCCCGTGCCACCACGGGATGTGCTTCGCCCAGGCGCTGACGCAGTCCATCGACGACGGCCTCGAACTCGCGCCGCGCCGCGCCAGCCTCGCCGCGCGCGAGCAGCAGGTCGCCCAGGGCGAGCCGCACGCTCAGGGTCTCCACGCTGTCGGCGCCGGCGAAGGCCTGCTGCAGGCGCAGGGCCTCGCGCAGGACGGCGTCCGCCTCGGCGTAGCGCGCCCGCACGGAAAGCAGCCGGCCCTGGTTGCTGAGCAGGGCACCGAGCGCGGCCGACTCGCCGCCGATGGCGCGCTGCACCTCCAGGGCCTGGGTGAAGCGCGCTTCGGCCTCGTCCAGCTCGCCGCGCGCAAAGGCCAGCGCGGCCAGGTTGCTGAGCGCGATGGCGGCGTGGCGGCTGCGGCCGTAGCCGGTGGCCTCGAACAGGCGCAAGGCCTCGCGCAGGTGGACCAGGGCGTCCTCGCTGCGGCCGGCGCGCAGATGGGCCAGGGCCAGGTTGTTCTCCGCCGTGGCGGTTTTGCGGCTGCGTTCGCCGTCGACCGCGCGGCGCAGCGCGAGGGAGTCGGCATAGGCGTCGATCGCGCTCTCGCCCTGGCCCAGCACGGTGAGGCAGCGCCCGCGCAGGGCGAGCAGGTCGGCGCGCTGCGAGCGCGCATCGCCGGCCACGGCTTCGAGTTCGGCGAAGGCCGATTCGATCCGGGCGCAGCCGGCCTCGGCCTGGCCCTGCTGCAGCGCGACCAGGGCCAGGTCGCCCTGCACCTGCGCACGCAGCAGCGGCGGGCTGCGGCCGTCCTCCAGCAGCACGAAGCTCTGCAGCAGCGGCTCGGCGCCGGTGTAGTCGTTGAGGTAGACGTACAGCTCGCCCAGGGTCGCGAGCAGCACCTGGCGCAGGTCCGGATCGCGCTCGAACTCGGTCTCGATCCGGGCCACGGCCTGGTCCAGCACTTCCTTGGCGCGCAGGGACGGGCCATCCGCGGCTTCGCTGCCGGCATCGCGGAACACCGCCAGCAGGTAGTTCAGCACCGCTTCGGAGCGGCGCGCTTCGAGCCGGGCCAGATCGCGCTCGGCCGTGACCCGCTGCGCCTGCCAGTGCAGGCCGAGGCTGCCGACCACCAGGGCCAGCGCGGCGGCGCTTCCAAGGGAGGCCGCCAGCCAGTTGCGTCGGTACCAGCGCGCCAGGCGGTAGGCGAGACCGGCCGGACGCGCCTCGACCGGACGGCCGTCGAGCCAGCGCTGCAGGTCGGCCGCGAGCGCATCGGGCGAGGCATAGCGCTGCGCCGGGTCGCGCGCCAGCGCGCGCAGCGCGATGGCGTCGAGATCGCCGCGCAGGCGCGTCGCGGGAATCGGGCCTCCCGGTTCGAGCGCCATCCGGCTGGGCGGCGCCGGGCCGACCCGGCACACGCTCTCGATCAGGGCCGCCCAGTTGCCGTCGAAGGGCGGATGCGGCGAGCGGCCGGTGAGCAGCTGGTAGAGCAGGGCGCCGAGCGCGTAGACGTCGGTGCGGGTGGTGATGGCGCCGCCGTCGAGCTGCTCGGGCGCGGCGAACTCGGGCGTGACCGCGACGCTGCGCGTATCGCCCTTGCTCGGCGCGTCGAGCAGCTTGGCGATGCCGAAGTCGAGCAGCTTCACGCGGTCCTGCGCATCGACCCGGATGTTCGAGGGTTTCAGGTCGCGGTGCACGACCAGGTGCGTGTGCGCATAGCTGACCGCGGCGCAGACCTGCAGGAAGACCAGCACGCGGCGGCGCAGGTCGGGCTGCAGGCGCTGGCACCAGACGTCGAGGTTGTCGCCCTCGGCCAGCTCCATCACCAGGTAGGGCTGACCGTCCTTCATCACGCCGCCGTCGAGCAGGCGCGCGATGCCGGGGTGGTCGAGCCGGGCCAGCAGCTGGCGTTCGCGTTCGAGCTGTTCCTTGAAGCGGCCGTCGGCGTGGCGCAGCAGCTTCACCGCGACGCGCTTGTCGAATGCGCCGTCGTCGCGCTGCGCGGTGTAGACCGTGCCCATGCCGCCGCGCCCGATCTTGCCGGTCAGGCGCCAGGGCCCGGCGCGCAGGCCGCGGCGGTCGGTGGCGGGCGAGCGCGTGACCTCGTGCGCGACCTTGCCCAGGCCCGGCAGCAGGGTGTCGTCCTCGCGCAGGGCGCGGCGCAGGTCGTCGATCAGGTCGGGGTGGATCTCGCCGCAGGTGCGCAGGAAGGCCTCGCGCGCCTCGCCTTCGAGCTCGTGGGCGCGATCGATCAGCGGCTCAAGCCGGCGGAAGCGCTCGGCCAGCGGTTCGCTCATTCCTCCGCCTCGTCGCCCGCGTGCCGCTGCAGGGCCATGCCCAACCAGGCCCGCGCCTTCTGCCAGTCGCGGTTGACGGTGCGTTCGGTGACTTCGAGCAGGGCCGCGGTCTCGCCCGCCGAGTAGCCGGCGAAGTAGCGGAACATCACCACCTGGGCCAGGCGCGGATGTTCCTTCTCGAGCTCGCTGACCGCCGAGTCGATCTCCAGCAGGCGTTGCAGTTCGGCCGCATCGGCCTCGGGGCGGTCTTCCAGTTCGATCCGGACCGCGTCCATGCGGCGACGCTCGGACAGGCGCGCACGCGCATGGTCGATCAGGATCTGGCGCATGGCCCGCGCCACCAGCGAGAAGAAGTGCTCGCGGTCCTGCAGGTTGGGGTAGTCGGCGCGGCGCAGCTTGAGGTAGGCCTCGTTCACCAGCGCCGTGGTGGAGAGCGTCTCGCCCGGCTCCATGCGGTTGCGCTGGGCCCGCGCCAGGCGGCGCAGGTCGGCATGCACCAGCGGCATCAGGCGGTCGAGCGGATGGCTCTCGCCGGCGGCCGCCAGGATGCGGGTGATGTGTTCGAGCGGATCGTCCGGACTGGCCTGCGGCTGCATGATCGAGGCGGCGACGCGCCGGAGCGGTAGCCGTGGCTCCGATTGGAAAGGCTTCGATTCTGCCCGCCCGTCGCGGCGGACTCAAACCGTCGCGCTCAGGCCGCCGCCGCCTCCACCACGGCGGCCGTCTCGGCGCCGAGCAGATGCGCGCTCAGGCCGCGCAGCAGGGCCTTGCTGGAGGAGTGCAGCTCGCGGTTGACGTTGAACAGGGTCGAGAGCTCCAGTTCATCCAGTTCGCGCCGCCCGGCGGAGGCATACAGGTCGGTCAGCACGGCATCGCGCCGCACTCGCATCTCGTGCCGCAGGCGCGACAGCGATTCGATCAGGGAAGCCTGCGACTGGGCCGGATCGATGCGATCGAGTGCGCTGTAGAAATGCGCGGCATTGCCCTCCAGGCGCGCCAGCCAGGAATCCACCGCGCCGCGCAGGGCCAGGCGCAGCTCGACCAGGTTCTGGCGCACGTCCTTGATCGACTTGGCCGAGATCACCGCCAGGCGCACGGCCTCGAGCTGGGCCGAGAGCTCGCGTCCGGTCTCGAGCGGCAGCTCGCGCGCCTGCAGCGCCACCACGTACTCGGCCAGCTCGCCCTCCAGCCGCTTCAGGCGGTCGTAGCGCTGCGCATAGCTGCGCCGGCCGGCGCGCGGATCGGATGCGTCGGGGTCCGGCCAGGGCGTGGCCTCGGGCGCGTGCTGGTGCAGGGCGTAGCGGTTCAGGCCCATGGCCATGCACAGGGCCCGCCGCACTTCCTTGCGCACCGCCTCGCAGGCGGCCTCCGGCACCTCGAGGCCGGCGCCGTGGAGGAAGGAGTTGACCTGTGCATCGGCGCTGCGGAAGCGCCGTCCCAGCCAGCGCGCGGCCCAGCCCACCAGCGGGAACATGACCGCGATGCCGATCAGGTTGAAGCTGGAGTGGAAGGCGACCAGGCGCAGGAGCGGATCGTCCAGCGCCGGGACGCGACCGAGCAGGCCGAGCAGCGGGTACAGCAGCGCCAGCGCCAGCGCCGCCTTGGCCAGGTTGAAGCCGACGTGCGCGGCCGCCACCCGCTTCTTGTCGGGGCTGCCGCCGACCGCGCCCAGCACCGCCGTCATGGTGGTGCCGATGCCGGTGCCGATGGCGAAGGCGGCGGCCGCCTCGAGCCCGAGCACGCCGGCGTGCAGGGCGGAGAGCGCGATCATCATGGCCGCCGAACTGGACTGGATCAGGGCGGTGACACCCACGCCGAGCAGGGTGAGCGCGGGTATCGACCAGTGCGCGAAGGGGCTCACATCGAAACTCGCGGCGTAGTTCTCGACGCCCTGCTTCATCAGGTCCAGGCCGAACAGCAGCAGTCCCAGCCCGACGGCAAAGCCCGCGGCCTCGCGCAGGCGGGTGCCCTTGTCGAGCAGGGCCACGCCGATACCGCCAACGCCCAACAGCCCCAGCGCGAGCGATGACAGCTTGAGCTTGAAGCCGAGCGTGGCGACCAGCCAGCCGGTCGCGGTGGTGCCGAGGTTGGCGCCGAGGATCACGCCGATCGCGCCGCCCAGCTGCAGGATGCCGGCGCCGACGAAGGCCAGCACCAGCAGCGACACCAGCGAACTGCTCTGCAGCACGGCCGTGGCCAGCGTGCCGACCACGATGCCGCGCAGCGGCGTGCTGGCGTGGTCGCGCAGGAAGCGCCGGAACGGGACGCCGGCCAGCACCGCCAGCGCCTCCTCCAGCTGCTTCATGCCAAGCATGAAGAGGCCGAGGCCGGCGAGCAGGGGCAACAGGTCCATGCAATCGGTCTGTCAGACGGATGGCGCCAACATACAGACTCGCAGGCAGGGCGAACAGGCTTGAACCTTCGCGCCCGCGACCGGCTACCATTCGCCCCCGTCGCCCTCGTCCATCGATCCAGCCCATGGCCCCCGGCAGCCACGCCCACCGCCCCGATCCGCGCAACGCGCAGGTGCTGGTGTACGTCAACGGCGAGCTCCGGCCGCGCGAGCAGGCGATGGTGTCGGTGTTCGATTCCGGTTTCGTGCTGGGCGACGGCGTCTGGGAGGGCCTGCGCGTGCACGCCGGCCGCATCGCCTTCCTCGATGCCCATCTCGACCGCCTGTACGAGGGTGCCGCCGCGCTCGACCTGGACATCGGCCTCGACCGTGCCGGCCTGACCGCGGCGCTCTACCGCACGCTGGATGCGAACGGCATGCGCGAAGGCGCGCACCTGCGCCTGATGGTGACGCGCGGGCTGAAGTCCACGCCCTACCAGGACCCGCGCGTCTGCATCGGGCCGGCCACGGTGGTGATCGTGGCCGAGTACAAGGAGCCGGCGCCCGAGGCCGCCACGCGCGGCCTGCGCCTGTTCACCGTGCACGTCCGGCGCGGCGCGCCCGACGTGCAGGATCCCAAGCTCAACAGCCACTCCAAGCTCAACTGCGTGCTGGCCTGCATCCAGGCCGCCAAGGCCGGCGCGGACGAGGCCCTGATGCTGGATCCGGACGGCTTCGTGGCCACCTGCAATTCCACCCACTTCTTCATCGTGCGCCGCGGCGAGGTCTGGACCTCCAGCGGCGACTACTGCCTGGCCGGCATCACCCGCGCCAACGTGCTGGCGCTCTGCCACGAGCACGGCATCGTCGCGCGCGAGAAGCGCTTCAGCCTGAGCCAGGTCTACGGCGCGGACGAGGCCTTCGTCACCGGCACCTTCGCCGGCGTGGTGCCGGTCGCCGAGGTCGATGGCCGCCGCATCGGCAGCGGCGCGCGCGGTCCGGTGGTCGAACGCCTGCAAACCCTCTACCGCGGGCTGGTGGCCCGCGACGTCGCCAACCGGGAGCGTCCATGAAGTCGAGCAAAGGCCTGCGCATCGCCTGCTGGTCGGGGCCGCGCAACATCTCCACCGCGATCATGCGGGCCTGGGAAAACCGACCCGATTGCGCGGTGGTGGACGAGCCGCTTTACGCCTACTACCTGGCCGAAACCGGCCTCGATCATCCCGGTCGCGACGAGATCATCGCCAGCGGCGAAACCGACTGGCGCAAGGTGGTGGCGCGCCTGACCGGGCCGGTGCCGGACGGCAAGCCGGTCTGGTACCAGAAGCACATGAGCCACCACCTGCTGCCAGAGATCGGGCGCGACTGGCTCAAGCACGTCGTCAACTGCTTCCTGATCCGCGACCCGCATGACGTGCTGCTCTCCTACTCGAAGAAGCGCATCCCGGACAGCGCCGAGGACCTCGGCTATCCGCAGCAGGTGGAGATCTTCGAGCTGGTGTGCGAACGCGCCGGCGAAATGCCGGTGGTGATCGACGCGCGCGACTTCCTCGCCGACCCCGAGGCCATGTTGCGCGCGTGGTGCCAGCGCCTCGGCCTGGCCTTCGACGAGGCCATGCTGCGCTGGCCGCCGGGCCGACGCGAGAGCGACGGGGTCTGGGCCCAGCACTGGTACAGCGCGGTCGAACGCTCGACCGGCTTCGGCCCCTACCGGGCGCGCGAGGAAGCGCTGCCGGCGGAATACGACGAGATCCTGCAGGACTGCCTGCCGCACTATCAGCGACTGTTCGAGCATCGCCTGCGATTGGGGGATTGAGTTGCTTGCCTGCGTGGCGGCGGCTTGCTGATTGCCGATAGCCGATAGCCGATTGTCGATGGTGTTGCGGCGTGGGATGTGGTGAGTGGGGCGAACCGCAACATGGGGGTTGTGCCGCGGGCGCGCGGTGTGCGGTTGAAAAGCTTCAGCGCGAAGCGGAGCTTCAAAGCAAAGCGTTCGTACCCCGTCGACGGAGCGCTGCCTTCGTAGGATGTGGTGAGCGGAGCGAACCGCATCAATGGCGTTGTGCCGCGGTCGCGCGGTTTGGCTCGCTTGAGCTCGAGAGCAGAGCTTTCGGTGCGTCCTTCGGCCGCCCCGAGTTACTTCTCTTTGCGTGTCCAAAGAGAAGTAACCAAGAGAAAGGACACCCCGGCGAGGCGCCCTCCGGGCATCCTGCCCTGCGGGTACGCGCGGCGGCTGCGGGGTTCGCTGACGGCACATCCCTGTGCCGGCAGCGAACTGGCGCGATCCATCGCGCCAGCCTTCGGCCTGATCCTCCGCCACCGCGCCGCCTCGCAGGGGCCCCGGTGGGCGGCCTTCCTGGCCGCAGAAGCCAAAGCCGGCAAGATTGCGGCGCTTTGGCTCCTGCCTTTGCTCTTCGCTCTCAAACCCCCGTTCGGCCCGCGCCGAGCAGCGCAGCCAGGACCGGGAGCAAGGCGCGCATGTTCGAGGCCATGGATGGCCGAGTTCGCGCCGGCCCGGTCATGGCGAGCAGCGCAGGGCACCGCGCAGGCTCCGCCTGCGCGGCGCGGGACGGGGGTGCCCTTCTCTTTGCTTACTTTCTCTTGGGCAAGCAAGAGAAAGT
>JANJTY010000668.1 GCA_024710865.1 Lysobacteraceae bacterium
GGCCGCGGCACGCGCCGGCAAGCGCCTGCTGCTGGCCAACAAGGAAGCGGTGGTCATGGCCGGCAGCCTGTTGCTCGAAGCCCTGCGCGTGGGCGGCGGCGAGCTGCTGCCGGTGGACAGCGAGCACAACGCGATCTTCCAGTGCCTGCCGCAGCCGGCGCTGGGCGCGGGCGCGGGGCCGGGGATCCGTCGCCTGCTGCTGACGGCCTCGGGCGGCCCGTTTCGCGGCTGGAGCCGCGAACGCCTGGCCGGCGTGACCCCGGCGCAGGCCTGTGCCCATCCCAACTGGAGCATGGGCCGCAAGATCTCGGTCGACTCGGCGACCCTGATGAACAAGGGCCTGGAAGTGATCGAGGCGCACTGGCTGTTCGCCGCGCCGCCCGAGCGCATCGAGGTCGTGGTGCATCCGCAGAGCATCGTGCACTCGCTGGTCGAGTATGCCGACGGCTCGACCCTGGCCCAGCTCGGCCGGCCCGACATGCGCACCGCGCTGGCCCACGCCCTGGCCTGGCCGGAGCGGATCGAGGCCGGGGTCGGGGGGCTGGATTTCACCGCGCTCGCCCGGCTGGCGTTCGAGCCGCCCGACCGCTCCGCCTTTCCCTGCCTCGACCTGGCCTACGCCGCCCTGCGCGCCGGCGGCGGCGCCAGCACGGTGCTGAACGCGGCGAACGAGGAGGCGGTTTCAGCCTTTCTTCAGGGCCGGCTCGGTTTCCTTGGCATCGCGGACCTGATCCGCGCCGCGCTGGACGCGGTCCAGCCGGACACCGATGCCGGCCTCGCGGGGATCCTGGAAACCGATGCGCGCGCGCGCCGCTTCGCGCGCAGCAGGCTGGCGGCATGACGGACGGAGTGCGGACATGACGGAATTCTTCGGTTCGGTCTGGTGGCTGCTGGTCAGCCTCGGACTGCTCATCACGTTCCACGAGTTCGGCCACTATTGGGTCGCACGCCGCTGCGGCGTGCGCGTACTGCGCTTCTCGGTCGGCTTCGGGCGCCCGCTCTGGCTGCGGCGCGGACGCGACGGCACCGAGTTCGCCATCGCCGCCATCCCGCTCGGCGGCTACGTGCGCATGCTGGACGAGCGCGAGGAGGCCGTGCCGCCGGAGCTGGCGAACGAGGCCTTCAACCGCAAGACCGTCGGCCAGCGCATTGCGATCACCGCGGCCGGCCCGCTGGCCAACCTGCTGCTGGCCTTCGCCCTGCTCTGGCTCATGTTCATGGTCGGCAAGGGCGACCTGCTGCCGATCGTGGGCCGGGCCGACGGCGTGGCCGCGACGGCCGGCTTCGAGCGCGACGACCGCATCCTGCGCATCGACGGCCAGGAGGTCCCGACCTGGACCCAGGCCGGCATCGTGCTCACCGCCGCCGCCCTGGATCGCCGCACCGTCCCGGTGGACGTGGAGGGCGCGAACGGCATCGAACGGCGCCTGCAGCTGGACCTCGCCGCCCTGCCCGCGGCGTTCGACGAATCCCGCAGCATCGAAGCGATCGGTCTGGTCGCCCGCCAGCGCCTGCTGGAGGCCCGCATCGGCGGCTTCTCCGAGGATTCGCCCGCGGCCCGCGCCGGCGTCCAGGTCGGCGACCGGGTGCTGCGCATCGACGGCCAGAGCGTTTCCAGCTTCGACCAGATCGGCCCGCTGGTGCAGCGCGCCGGCGAGGACGGCCGGTCCCTGGAACTGCTCGTCGAGCGCGCGGGCGAGACGCTGCCGATCCGGATCGAGCCCAGCCGGATCGAGGCCGACGGCGGCGCGCGCTGGGTGCTGGGCGTGCGGCCAGAGCCGGGGCGCTTCGAGTTCGACACGGTGCGCCGCTACGGTCCGGTCGCGGCGCTCGGGCAGGCCTACGACGAGACGGTCAACCTGACCGGCGCGACGCTGGGCATGCTCTGGCGTATGATCAGCGGCCGCGCCTCGCTGCAGAACATCTCGGGCCCGATCTCCATCGCCCAGTTCGCCAATGCCTCGGCCAGCATCGGCCTGGACTGGTTCCTGTTCTTCCTCGCCGTGCTCTCGCTCGGCCTCTTCATCATGAACCTGCTGCCGATACCGATCTTGGACGGCGGTCACCTGCTGTATTACCTTATCGAGCTTATAAAAGGCAGCCCGGTCAGCGAACGCTTCCTGATCGCCGGTCAATACGTGGGTCTGGCGATGCTGGCCGGCCTCATGGGCCTGGCGTTCTACAACGACATCCTGCGCCTGGTGTCGGACTGACCGAAGTGCCGCCCGCGATGGCCCCGAGCGCGCAAGCGCCGGGGCGTGTTCGCGTTCCCAACGCACCTTGCCATTGGACGTGACGATGACGCGTTTCGCTGCCGCCAGCCTCCTGCTCGCTCTGTCGCTGGGCCTCGCCGCCCCAGCCCGCGGCCAGGCCTTTGAGCCCTTCGTGGCATCGGACATCCGCGTAGACGGCCTGCAGCGGATCACCACCGGAACGGTGTTCACCTACCTGCCGGTGGAGCGCGGCGACCGGGTCGATGCGGAACGCGTCGCCGAGGCGATCCGCGCCCTGTTTGCGACCGGGTTCTTTACCGACGTGGCGGTATCGCGCCAGGGCGACATCCTGGTCATCACGGTACAGGAGCGACCCGCGGTCAACAGCATCACGCTGATCGGCAACAAGGACCTCAAGACCGAGGACCTGCTGCGCGGCCTGAAGGACATCGGCCTGGCGGAGGGCGAGACCTTCAACCGCTTGCAGCTCGACCGCATCACGCAGGAACTGACCCGGCAGTACAACAACCGCGGCAAGTACAACGTCTCGATCAAGCCGCGCATCGACGATCTCGACCGCAACCGCGTCGACGTCACGATCGACATCGCCGAAGGCAAGGCGGCGCGCATCCGCCATATCAACGTGGTGGGCAACGAGACCTTCGAGGACGAGGACCTGCTGCGCGAGTGGGAGTCGGGCACCACCAACTGGCGCAGCTGGTACACCCGCAACGACCAGTATTCGCGCGAAAAGCTCTCGGGCGACCTCGAACGCCTCAACTCCTACTACCTGGACCGCGGCTACGTCGACTTCAACATCGAGTCGACCCAGGTCGCGATCAGCCCCGACAAGCGCGACGTGTTCGTCGTCGCGGGCGTGGTCGAGGGCGAGATCTACTCCATATCCGACGTGCAGGTCACCGGCGACACCGTGATCCCGCGCGAGGAAATGGAGCGCCTGCTCCTGGTCGGCAAAGGCACCACCTTCTCTCGCCGTCTGCTGGAGATGACCTCCGACTCGATGTCGCTGGTGCTGGCCAACATCGGCCACGCCTTCGCCGAAGTCACGCCGATCCCCACCGTCGATCGCGAGAAGCGCGAGGTGGCGATCAACTTCTTCGTCGAGCCGGGACCGCGCGTCTATGTCCGGCGCATCCTGTTCAAAGGCAACACCCGCACCGCCGATGACGTACTGCGCCGCGAGCTGCGCCAGTACGAGAGCATGTGGTACTCGCAGGCCGCGCTTGACCGCTCCAAGTTGCGCCTGGACCGGCTCGGCCATTTCGAGAACATCGAGTTCGAAACCATCGAGGTTCCAGGCGCGCCGGACCAGGTAGACGTCGAGGTCTCGCTCAAGGAGCGCTCGTCGGGCAGCTTCATGTTCGGCCTCGGCTACTCCCAGCTGGCCGGCCTCATCACCTCCGTGTCGGTGGTGCAGAACAACTTCTTCGGCACCGGCAACCGCGTCGGCGTGACCGTGCAGCACAATGCCTTCTCGCGCCGCTACGATTTCTCCTATTTCGACCCGTACTTCAACCAGGACGGCGTCTCGGTCGGCTACAACCTCTACTACCGAGAGCTCGACCAGCAGGACTTCAACGTCGCCAGTTTTACCTCCGACTCGGGCGCCGTGCAGGCCGTCTTCGGCATCCCGCTGAACGAAACCGACGGCTTCACCACGACCTTCAGTCTCGATCGCAACCAGATCACGATCTCGCCCGAGTTCACCGCGCAGCCCATCGTCAGCTACATCAATGCGCTGGGGCGCCGTACGTTCAACGCTTGGCGCACGGAGCTGGCCTGGGCGCGGGACAGTCGCAACGCGTTCTTCAATCCGACCCGCGGCACCTTCCAGCGCCTGTCGGCGGAGATCACCCTGCCCGGTTCGACCGCCGAGTACTACAAGCTCTACTACCAGTTCGCACGCTACTGGCCGATCAGCCGCAGCCTGATTCTGCTGACGTCGGCCGAGATCGGCTATGGCGACGCGTACGGCGAGAACAGCGAGCTCGGATTGCCCTTCTTCGAGAATTTCTACGCCGGCGGCGTGAACTCGATCCGCACCTTCGAGGACAATACGCTCGGTCCGGTTGGATTCGGTCTGCTCAACCCGGATTTCCGCCAGCCGCTCGGCGGCGCGCTCAAGACCACCGGTTCGATCGAGCTGATCTTCCCGACCCTGTTCGAGCGCTCGGACACCATGCGCCTCTCCGCCTTCCTCGACTTCGGAAACGTGTTCGCCAGCACCGACACGTTCGAGCTGAGCGAATTCCGCGGGTCCGCCGGCCTGTCGATGCGCTGGCAGGCACCGGTCGGTCCGATCGTGCTCAACCTGGGCGTGCCGTTGCGCAAGCAGGACGACGATCGCATCGAGCGCCTGCAGTTCTCCTTCGGCACCCAGTTCTGAGCCGCGCCCAAGGGCGCGGCAGGGGACCGGACGGACGTGGCCGCTCGCAGGCGCAAGGCGCTTTTCCCGGGCTTGGTGCTTGCGTGGGCCGTCGCCCTGTTCGGCACCGTCTCCGCGTTGGCGCAGGACGCGGTTCGCATCGGTTACGTGGACATGAAGCGCCTGCTGGACCATGCCCCGCAGGTGATCGAGGGCCGCGAGCGGCTGGAAGCCGAGTTCGATGCGCGCGATGACCGCCTCGGCCTGGACGAGCGCAGGCTGCAGACCATGCGCCAGTCATTGGCGCGTGAGCGCGAGGTGCTGGCGACCGAAGAGGTGCTGCAGCGCGAGGATGCAATCGAGTCGCTCGCGCGAGCCATCGAACGCACCCGACAGCAGTTGCGCGACGAATTGCGCCTGCGCAGCGAGCAGGAGACCGAGCGGGCTTGGAGCACGCTCAACGCAGCGGTGATCGAGCACGCGCGTGAGGCCGGCTTCGATTTGATCCTGCCCAGTCCGGTGATCTACGCCAGCGCCCGTGTCGACATCACCGACGCAGTGCTGGCTCGTCTGCGCGCCGATAGCGCCCCTGCGGCGGAAGGGGCTCAGTGAGAACGTCCTTCAGCCTCGGAGAGCTGGCCTCGCGCTTCGGACTTGAGCTGCGAGGCGAATCCGCGCGCCGCATCCACGGCGTAGGGACGCTGGCTGGCGCGACGCCAGCCGACATCGGATTTCTCGCCAACCCCGCCTACCGTCGTCAGCTGGCGACGACACAGGCAGCGGCCGTGGTGCTGGCAGCCGAAGCGGCCGCCGATTGCCCCGTCGACGCCCTGGTCAGTCGCAACCCCTACGCCGACTTCGCCCGCATCGCCGCGCTGTTCGAACCGGAAGCATCCGTCGCCGCTGGCATCCATCCCAGTGCCGTCGTCGATCCCGACGCGCAGGTCGATCCGAGCGCCAGCATTGGTCCGCACTGCAGCATCGGTCCTCGCTGTCGAGTCGGCGCGCGCGCGGTGCTCGGTCCCGGCTGCACGCTCGGACCGGACTGCGAGGTCGGCGAAGACTGCCACCTGACGGCTCGGGTCAGCCTGGTGACGCGCGTCCGCCTGGGACGGCGGGTGCGGATCCATCCGGGCGCGGTGCTCGGTGCGGACGGCTTCGGCCTCGCGATGGATGCCGGCCGCTGGCTGAACGTCCCGCAGCTCGGGGGCGTGCACGTAGGCGACGATTGCGAGATCGGCGCCAACACGACGATCGACCGCGGTGCGCTGGAGGACACGGTCCTGGAGGAAGACGTCAGGCTCGACAACCAGATCCAGATCGGGCACGGGGTCCGTATCGGTGCGCACACCGCCATGGCCGGCTGCGTCGCCGTAGCGGGGTCCGCCCGGATCGGTCGCTACTGCCTGATCGGCGGCGCGGCCGGCATCGCCGGGCATCTGGAAATCTGCGATCGCGTGACCATCGGCGCCATGAGCCTGGTCACGCACTCGATCCGCGAGCCGGGCAGCTACGCCTCCGGCACGCCACTGCAGGAAAACCGCGTCTGGCGTCGCAACGCCGCCCGTTTCGGGCAGCTCGATGCGATCGCCCGGCGCCTGAAGGCAATCGAAAGGACCCCTGAAGAATGAGCACCGCAACGCCCGCAATGCCCGTCGATGTCACCCGCATCATGGGCATGCTGCCGCACCGATACCCCTTCCTGCTGGTCGACCGCGTGCTCAGCATCGAGCCGCACAAGCGGCTTACCGCGCTGAAGAACGTCACCATCAACGAGCCCTTCTTCCAGGGCCACTTCCCGGGTCATCCGGTGATGCCGGGGGTGTTGCTGATCGAGGCCATGGCGCAGGCAGCGGGCCTGCTCACCCAGCTCTCCGAAGGCAACGGCAGTCGCGAGGAAAAGCCCCTCTATTACCTGGTGAAGGTCGACAAGGCGCGCTTCTCGCGCATCGTGGTGCCGGGCGACCAGCTGGTGCTGGAGGTGGAGCAGAAGCGCATGCTGCGGCGCATGGGCCTGTACGCCTGCTGCGCGCGTATCGACGGCGAGGAAGTCGCCAGCGCCGAGATCCTCTGCGCGGAGCGCACCCCATGATCCATCCCAGCGCCTGCATCGACCCGTCCGCGCGCATCGCCGAGGGCGTCGAGATCGGTCCCTTCTGTGTGATCGGTGCCGAGGTAGAGATCGGCGCGGGCACACGCATCGGCCCGCACACCGTGATCGACGGCCCGACCCGCATCGGCCGCGACAACCGCATCCACGGCTTCTGCGCCCTGGGCGGCGAGCCGCAGGACAAGAAGTTCCGCGGCGAACGCGCCGAACTCGTGATCGGCGACCGCAATACCATCCGCGAGTTCTGCACCTTCAACCGCGGCACCGCGGACGACGCCGGCATCACCCGCATCGGCGACGACAACTGGCTGATGGCCTATGTCCACATCGCGCACGACTGCGTGGTGGGCAACCACTGCACTTTCGCCAACGCCGCCTCGCTGGCCGGCCATGTGCAGGTCGAGGACCATGTGATCCTCGGCGGCTTCACCCTGGTTCACCAGTTCTGCCAGATCGGCGCGCACGCCTTCACCGCGATGGGCAGCGTGATCAACCGCGACGTGCCGCCCTACGTCACCGTCGCAGGCACCTACGCCGAACCGCACGGCATCAACTCCGAAGGCCTGCGCCGGCGCGGTTTCTCCTCCGACCGCATCATGGCGATCAAGCGCGCCTACAAGACCGTCTACAAGTCCGGCCTGAGCCTCGCCGACGCCCGCGCCCAACTCGCCCTCGCCGCGCAGGACGCGCCCGACGTCAAGCTGATGCTCGACTTCATCGAGCGCTCGCAGCGGTCGTTGGTGCGTTGACGGCCGGGA
>JANJTY010000676.1 GCA_024710865.1 Lysobacteraceae bacterium
GTTCGCCGGCCTGGCCTACAGCCTGTTCCCCTACCTGGTGGTGGACCGCATGACCCTGTGGGACGCCGCCGCGGCGCCGGAATCGCTCGCCATCATGCTGGTCGGCGCAGCCATCACCCTGCCGATGATCCTGGCCTACACCGTCTACGTGTACCGCGTGTTCTGGGGCCGCAGCGCCCCGCTCAGCTACGAGTGAGCACCAACCCGGCACGCCCCCGCATCCGCCGCAGTGGCGCTGCTACGAATCCCGAATCCCGGATCCCGGCTTCACAGAATCCCGGACTCAACGATTCCCGACCTCAGCCAATCACGGCTTTTCCGCCTCCGCCACCTTGGCGCGCATCATGCGACCCACGCGCAGCTGGAACAGCAGCTTGGTGACCAGCAGGCGCTCCTCGATGGGCTTCTGCACCAGGTCGTTGGCGCCGGCGCGCAGCAGTTCGCTCTGGTTGGCCGGGTTGTCGTCGCCGGTCATGACCAGGATCGGCAGCTGCGCCTTGGCGTAGCCGTACTCCGGCCCGCGCACGGTGTTGAGCAGGTCCTTGCCGGTCAGGCCGCCCTTCAGGTAGACGTCGGTCAGGACCAGGTCCGGTCCCGGCACGCGGCCCTGGGCGCGGGCGGTGTCGAGATGGGCCAGGGCGTCTTCCACGCTGACCACGTGGACCACCTTGAGATCGTACTTCTCCAGCATGCGGCGCGTGGCGAGCGCCACCACCTTGCTGTCCTCGACGTACAGCACTTCGCCGCCTTCCAGCGTCTCCGGCCGCACATAGCCGCGGATGAAGGCCGACAGGGCATTGAAGCCGAGCGACTTGTCGAAGTAATCGGTGACCTCGTCGGTGAAGCTGCGCGCGACCAGACGCTCGTGCACGTCGCCCGAGACCACGATGATCGGGATATAGGCCTGCGGCGCATGCTCACGGATGTAGTGGGCCAGCTCCATGCCGTCCATGTCGGGCAGGCGCAGGGCCATGGTGACGAGGTCGACCACGCCTTCCTGCAGCGCCGCCTTGGCCTCGGCGCCGGTTTCGCAGGAAATCACGGTGACCCCGGGCACGTCCTTCTGCAGCAGCTGCTCGATCAGCCTGCGGACCACCTTGGAGCCGTCCACGACCATGACGCGCGGATTCTCGGACGAGATATGGCGGGCGATCGGCGTGCTCATGCAGCCCCTAGTTTGCCTGACGATGACGACGCAGGTGGTGACCCACGGCAAGGAAGGCGCCCAGCCAGCCGAGCAGCAGGGCCAGGCCCAGCACCCCGAAGGCGTCGGCGGCGGACAGGCCCCGAAGCGCGAAGTCGCCGCCGTAGCTCGCCGCCAGTGCCGCCACCGGCGCCTGCAGCGACCAGTTTCCGGCCAGCGCCAGGCTCAGCGCCAGGACTCCGGCCAAGAGGCCGTACCAGACCCCAAGGTACAGGAACGGGCGACGCACGAAGCCGTCGCTGCCGCCCAGCAGCTGCACCGTGGTGATCTCGTCCGCGCGCGCCTGGATGTCCAATCGCACCGTGTTCCCCACCACCAGCAAAGCCCCCAGGCCCAAGAGTACCGCAGCCAGGATCGCGGCGCGCCGGCCGAGCGCGAGCAGCGCGTTCAGGCGCGCGCGCCAGGCCGCATCGTGCTGGGCCAGCTCGACCTCGGGCAAGGCACCGAGGCGTTCGGACAGCGCGGCCGGATCGACCGCCGCCGCCGGCGTCACCACGGCAACCCAGGGCAGCGGGTTGGATTCGAGCGCGGCGAACATGGCCGCCAGATCTGGATCGGTCGCGAGTTCCGACAGGCCTTCATCCGGCGAGCGCAGCACCACACTGGCGACCTCGGGATCGCGGCCCAGGGTGTCCTGCAGCGCACGTGCGCCGGAGGCATCCACCTCGACGCGCAGGTAGAGGCCGATGTCGCGCGACTCGCGCCACTGCCCGGCGAGCCGCTCCAGTTCGCCCAACAGCAGGCCGAGCCCCAGCGGCAGGGCCAGGGCGATGCCCATCACCGCCACGGTCAGGCCGGTGGCGAAGGGGCGCGCCACGATCCGGCCCAGGCTGGAGACCAGGCTGTAGGCGTGCAGATCGCGCCAGACCGAGAGGCGCTGCCGCAGGCCCGGTCGGCTGACGCGGACCTGGTTCTTCGGTTCGCGCCGGCGGCGCGTGCGCTTGGCCGGTTTCATGCCGCCACGCCCGGCCGGTAGTCGTCGATCAGGCGGCCCTTGTCCAGCACCAGCACGCGCCGATTGAGGTTGCGGATCAGGTGCAGGTCATGGCTCGCGACCAGCACCGTGGTGCCCTGCGCCGGCAGCGCCAGGAACAGATCCATGATCTCGACCGAAAGCGTCGGATCGAGGTTGCCGGTGGGTTCGTCCGCGATCAGCAGCGGCGGCTGCGCCACGATGGCGCGGGCGATGCCGACGCGCTGCTGCTCGCCGGTGGACAGCGTCCCCGGCAGGGAGCGCTCGCGCTCGCCCAGGCCGACCTTGTCGAGCGCGTGGCGCACGCGCTTGCCCACCTCGCGCGGTGGATGGCCGGCGATCAGCAGCGGCAGGGCGACGTTGTCGTACACGCTGCGCTCGAGCAGCAGGCGGTGGTCCTGGAACACCATGCCGATGCGCCGGCGCAGATGCGGGATGCGGCGGCGCGAGGCCTGGCCGAGGTTCTGCCCGTCCAGCAGCACGGCGCCGCGGCTGGGCCGCTCGATCAGGCCGATCAGCTTGAGGATCGTGCTCTTGCCCGCGCCCGAGTGCCCGGTCAGGAACACCAGCTCGCCCGCATCGAGGCTGAAATCGACCCCGTCCAGGGCGAGCTGGCCGTTGGGGTAGCGCTTGCTGACCTGGTCGAAGCGGAGCACGGGCGGAGGATGCGGAGCGGGCCGGGACGTCGGGCGCAGACTATAGCCGCTGGCGGGCCGGACTCGCCGCTCAGCGGATCAGCGTGTTGAGTTCGAAGATCGGCAGCAGCACCGCCAGCACGATGAACAGCACCAGCAGGCCCAGGCCGAGGATCACGACCGGGCCCAGCGCCGCGGCCAGCAGCCCCAGCGCCAGCTGCAGTTCGCGCTCGCACTGCAGCGCCGCCTCGTCGAGCATCTCCGGCAGGCGCCCGGCCTTCTCGCCGCTCGCGATCAGGCGCAGCGCGACGGGCGGGAACTGGCCCGAGGCCTCCAGCGCGCGGGCGAAGCCCTGGCCTTCGCGCACCGCGCGTCCGGCCTGCTCCAGCGCCGCGCGCAGCGGCGCCTGCCGCACCACGCCGCCGGCCACGCGCAGGGCGTCGAGCAGGGGCACGGCGCTGCCGCCGAGCAGGGCCAGGGTGCGCGCGAAGCGGGCGGTATCGGCCGCGCGCAGCAGCCGGCCCAGGCCCGGCAGGCGCAGCAGCAGGGCCTGCATCCGCGCGCGCGAGGCGGGCGCGCGCCACAGGCCGACGAGGCCCGCCAGCAGCAGTGTCGGCAGCAGCAGCCAGGCCAGCCCGCCGGCGCGCAGCAATTCCCCGCCCTGCAGCAGGATCCGCGTCGGCAGCGGCAACACCTGACCGCTTTGCGCGAAGACGCCGACCACCTGGGGTACGACGTGCGTCATCAGGCCAGCCACCACCACCAGCGCCACGATCAGCAGCAGCACGGGATAGGCCAGGGCATTGATCAGCTGGCGGCGCAGCGCATCGCGCGCCTCGGCCCAGTCGGCCAGGCGCTGCAGCACCAGATCGAGGCGCCCGCTCGCCTCGCCGGCCGCGACCGCGGCGCGGAAGGCCGGCGGAAAGGCGCGCGGGAAGGACGCCATCGAGTCGGCCAGCCCGCGTCCTTCCATCACCGCGGCGCGCAGCGCGAGCACCGTCGGGCGAGCGCGCGCATCGCTGGCGTCGGCCAGCGCGGCCAGGGCCTCGTCCAGCGGCAGGCCGGCGCGCACCAGGTTGGCGAGCTGGCGGGTGAGC
>JANJTY010000070.1 GCA_024710865.1 Lysobacteraceae bacterium
GCCGGCCTCGCTCACCACGATGCGGTTGAGCTTGAGTTCCGGCATGGCCTGCATCAGCTCGGCGGCGAGCTTGTCGGTCTCGCGCGAGGCGGTGCCGTTGCCGATCGCGATCAGCTCGACGCCGTGCTGGCGGCACAGCGCGGCCAGCGTCACGAGCGAATCGCGCCAGCGCCGCTGCGGCTCGTGCGGGTAGATGGTCTCGGTAGCGACCAGCTTGCCGGTCTTGTCGACCACGGCCACCTTGACGCCGGTGCGCAGGCCCGGATCGAGGCCCATCACCGTGCGCGGGCCGGCCGGCGCGGCCAGCAGCAGGTCCTTGAGGTTGGCGGCGAAGACGCGGATCGCCTCGGCTTCGGCGCGCTCGCGCGCCTGCGCCATCAGGTCGAGTCCAAGGTGCAGGTGCAGCTTGGCGCGCCAGGCCAGGCGGCAGGCACCGAGCAGCCAGGCGTCGGCTGGGCGGCCGCGGTTGTCGATGCCGGCGTGGCGCGCGACGCGGCCTTCGGCATAGGCGTGGCCGGCCTCGGCCTCCGCGCCCGGCTGCAGCTCGACATCGATGATGCCCTCGCGCCGCGCGCGCAGCAGGGCCAGCAGGCGGTGCGAAGGAATCGTGGCGAGCGGCTCGACGTGGTCGAAGTAGTCGCTGTACTTGGCGCCCTCGGCCTCCTTGCCCTCGACCACCTTGGCGCGGGCTTGGCCGTTCTGCTCCAGCCAGCCGCGCAGTTCGCCGAGCAGGCTCGCATCCTCGCCCCAGCGCTCGATCAGGATCGCGCGCGCGCCCTCCAGCGCGGCCTTGGCATCGGCCACGCCGCGCTCGGCATCGACATAGCCGGCCGCGACTGCTTCGGGCGTGAGCGAGGGATCGGCCAGCAGCGCATCGGCGAGCGGTTCGAGGCCGGCCTCGCGCGCGATCTGGGCGCGGGTGCGGCGCTTGGGCTTGAAGGGCAGGTAGAGGTCCTCCAGCCGCGCCTTGCTGTCGGCGGCCTCGATCTCGCCGCGCAGTGCGTCGCTCAGCTTGCCCTGCTCGGCGATGCTGGCGAGGATCGCCGCGCGCCGCTCCTCCAGCTCGCGCAGGTAGACCAGGCGCGTCTCCAGCGTGCGCAGCTGGGTGTCGTCCAGGCCGCCGGTGACTTCCTTGCGGTAGCGCGCGATGAAGGGCACGGTGGCGCCGCCGTCGAGCAGCTCCACCGCCGCGCGCACCTGCGCGGGCTGGGCGGCGATTTCGGCGGCGATGGTGCTGGCGATCTGCTGCGCGGTGCGCGGGTCGGGCTGGGTCATCGAGTCGGGTCGGTCCGGGAACGCGGGGCCGGCATTGTGGCAAGCCCGCGCCGGGGAGGTAAGCGCTTGACAGTCGGCTCCGGCCGCAGCCCTCGTGGGCCGGGCGTTCACTGCCCGTGGGTCGCAGCGGGGACTGCCGGCAGGCGGCGTGCGGGGCGACGAGGCGGACCGATGCCCACGCTGGCCCTGGACAGCGCGCAGGCAACGGCGGGCACGGCGTCGGTTCGCGCCGCGCTGGTCGTGCCCGACCGCTGGCGCCTGCGGCGGCAGGCGAACGCATTCGGCAGCCGCCGGCCGGCCGCCGGCCGCATCCGGTTCCCCGGCGGCGCGGGGCAGGATCGACATGAACGGCGCCCGAATCCACGCCCGGCGGCACTGTCGGGACGTGCGCCGGGGTTACGATACGGAAGACAGGGCCGCAGCCGATGCACGCTGCCACCGTCCCATCCCGCCTCTCGAACGGTCAGAGCCGCCCGCATGAATTCCCGTCGCGTTGTCCTTCTGATCACCGCCGGCCTCATGGCCGGTACCCTCCAGGCCGGTCCGGGGTTCTGGTCGGGCAACGGTCCGTTCGGTGGTGTCGCCTACCGGATCGTCCCGGCGCCCGGGCCATCGGGCGCCACCACCCTGTTCGCCCAGACCCGCAGCGGGCTCTACCGGACCATCGACGGCGGGCTGTCCTGGCAACGAACGGACATCGGCATCCCCGGTGGACTGCAGTCCGCTGCCGCCAATTTCGTGATCGACGATCTCAACCCGAGCCGGCTGCTCAGCTCGGATGCCCAGGGCCGTGTCTACCGCTCGCTCGACGGCGGCGACAGCTGGGTCGCGACCGGATACACCGCGCCCTCCGATGTCTTCAACTACGCCCTTGCCGATGTTCCGGGCAACAGCCACGAGGTCTACCTGGCGCAGTCCAGCCGCACCGCCAGCGCACCGGCGCGCGTGCTGTTGCTCAAGTCGAGCGATGGCGGGGCGAGCTTCAGCGCGCTGGGCGGCGGCCTCCCGGCCGGGCGGAGTTTCGCGGAGGTCGAAGTGGACCCGGCCAATGCCATGCGGGTCATGGTCGGCACGGCCCGGGTGGACCTGGGCACCTCCGGGGTTCCCGCGCCGCCGTCGATCTACCTGAGCACCGATGCCGGCGCGACCTGGTCGCCGAGCTTCAGCGACGCCAGCGCGATGGACTTCGACCCGGGCGCTTCCGACATCGCCTACGGTGCCGGCGATGTGGTCTATGCCCTGTCGCAACGCCGCGTCTACCGCAGTGACGACAACGGTGCGAGCTGGACCGGCCCGCATCGCTTCAACATCCAGTCGATCCTGCCGCACCCGAGCGACCCGCTCACGGTACTGCTGGGCTCGGTTTCACTCTCCGGCGGCGGCGGCATCGAACGTTCGCTCGACGGGGGGCCGACGGGCACCGCCATCAGCACGGGCCTGACGCCGAACGCCAGCTACACCAGCACCCTGACGCTGGCGCCCGTGCCGCTCTTCGTCAACACGATGGCGCAAGACCCGCTCTACCCTGCGCCCGGTGGCGCACTGTGGGCGGCCACGGACGGCGGCGGCCTCTACCGCAGCGTCGACGACGGCGCCAGCTGGCAACCCGCGAACGAAGGCCTGGCCGCGGTCAACGTACGCGCGCTGGCGGTGCATCCCAACCCATCCACCACCAGCGGCCCGGGCACCCCCGGTCGACGCCTGTACGCCGGCTTCGGGGACACCTTCTACTCGTCGCCCGGGCTGTTCCAGAGCACCAACCTCGGAACGACCTGGCAGCCGCTCAACAACCAGCTGCGGGCCGGACAGATCCGGGCCCTCGCGGTTGACCCGACCACCGCCGGCCTGAGCCTGGCGGACATCGCCAGCAGCCACATCTACGCCTTCGGACGTGCTTCGCAGGCCTTCGGGTACCGCAACGGCGGCCTGTACAAGAGCACGAACGGCGGCACCACCTGGAGCACGATCGACGCGACCCTGCCGACCCGGACATTTCCCGGAGGCGAGGTTGCGGCCGACATCGGCACGGTGCGCAGCATCGTGCTGGACCCGCGTTCCTGCACCATCCCGCTGCAGCCGGTCGCCTGCACCACGGGACCGCTGCAGCGCGTCTACGCCACCGCGACAGGGTTCATCTCCAGCACCGCGTCCGGCTTCGAGTTCACCCACCGCGTCGTCCGCAGCGACGATGCGGGCGCCAGCTGGACCGCACTCGACGCGGGCCTTCCGCCCAGCACCTCGGTTTTCGCCACCGAAGTGGACCAGCAGATCGTGCCCCTGCCGCTGGTGATCAGCCCGAGCAATCCGGACGTGCTGTTCGTCGGAACCTTCAACAGCTATTTCGCCCCCAATCCGGCGGACCTCGTGGACCTGCCCACCGGCGTGTTCCGCAGCGGTGACGGGGGCGCGACCTGGACCCAGGTCAGCCATGGCCTGCCGCGCAAACCCGGCTTCAGCAACACCACGCTCGACGTCCTGGCCATGGCCATGCATCCGGCCGACGAGGACATTCTCTGGGCGACCCAGTACGACATCAGCGTCGGTGCCGCCGCGGTACCGCTGTACAAGACGGTCGACGGCGGCGCGAACTGGACCCCCTCCTCCACCGGCCTCCCGCCCGGCATCGACCTGCGCGCGATCCTGGTCGATCCGGCCGAACCGGACACGCTGTACGTCAGCGGCTACTTTCCGTCCGGTGACGACGGTTCGGGCAGCTTCTCCAACCCGCCTGGCGTGTACAAGAGCACCGATGGCGGCGCCACCTGGCTGTCGATCAGTACCGGCCTGCAGGCGCGTTCGGTGCTGACGATGTCGCTCGATCCCTTCTATCCCAGCGTGCTGCACCTCGGCACCGATTCCGGCGTGTGGAGCATCGAGCAGGTGCCGGACGAGGATGGCGACGGCGTGCCGGACGACGTCGAGAACCTCGCGCCGGGTGCCGGCGATGGCAATGGCGATGGCGTCCCCGACGCGACCCAGGGCGCGGTGGGCTCCACCGTGGTTCTGTTCGGCACCCAGAACCTGCTCGCGGGCCTCAAGCAACTCGCGAATGCAAAGGGCGCCGGCGGTTTCATCACCAGCGAGGTCGCACCGGTTAACGGCGACTGTACCCAGGCCGTCGATGTCGAGGCCGTGCTGGCCGCCCGCTTCGGACGCGACTTTGCGCCCAATGGCGCGCACTTCTACGCCTACCCGCGCAACCTGGGTCGCTTCGAAGTGCTGGACTGCCAGGCGGCACGCATCGACCTGACCTTCCATGGCGCCGACTTCCTCAACCAGCGCGGCTGGAGCTTCCGCTTCTACGGTCCGGCCACGCCGGGCGACGACCAGAGCGTGGGCTGGCACGACATCAGCGACCGCGCGACCCCGGTCTCGGCCACCACCTGGCGCCTCGACCTGAAGGTCGGCGAGCCGGGCAGCTTCCGCTCGGGCAGCGAATCGATCCTGTTCATGGGCGGCCCGGCCTGCCTCGACGAACGCATCTTCGAGGGCGTGTTCGAATCGGACTGGACGCGGCCGCCGAGCTGCGCACAGTAGGGCGCGGCGGAAACTCAGCCACCGGAGCGCAGCACCTCGACGCTGCGCTCCGGCCGCCCCCAGAGCCGGTACAGCTCCTCGACCTGGGCGCGTGCATTGGCCAGGCGTGGGTCGCCGGCGGCGAACTGGGCCGCGATGACGCGGTGGCTTTCGAGCACCAGCGGTTCGGCTTCCTCGAACCGACCGAGCAGGTAGAGCGTCTTGCCGTAATTGCCGCGGATGGCGGCCAGATGCCAGTGGTCGGCGGGCAGCGCCTGCTCGGCGCGCGGCAACAGCGCGGCATAGCCTTCGGCGGCGCGGGCGACCTCGCCGGCCTCGCGCATCACCGACAGGTGGTTGTTCTCCATCACCAGCGTTTCCGGGTGGTTCTTCCCGTTCACGCGCGCATAGAGCACGGCGGTCTGGCCGAGCAACACCTCGGCGCGCGCCAGGTCCTTGCGATCGCGCGCGAGCACGGCGAGGAACATCAGGCTGCGGATGGTCTCCGGGTGTTGTTCGCCAAGGCTGCGCAGGCGACGCCGATGCACGTCCTCCAGTTCGACCTCGGCGGCATCGATGCGCCCCAGCGCGCGCAGGGCCAGCGCGCGGTTGGCGCGGAAGGTCAGCACGTCGGCATGATCCTCGCCCGAGGCCCTGGCGAGCCGCGGCAGGACTTCGTCGAATAGCGCCAAGGCCTGTTCCCGCTGGCCCGCGTTGTCGAGCGTGGTCGCGATGTGGGCGCGGTAGCTCAGCGTCACCGCGCTTTCGGCGCCGAGCACCTGCTCGGCGCTGCGCGCCGCCTCGCGGTAGAGGCGCTCGGCGCGCGGATAGTCGGCCCTGCGCAGGGCGATCCCGGCCTCGCGGAAACGCAGCTCGAGCACCAGCGGATGCGCCGGGCCGAGGCGCGCCACTTCGGCGGCGTAGGCCTCGGCCGCGAGCGCTTCGGCCTCCGCCCACGACCCACGCTGGGCCAGCACGTCGGCGAGGCTGGCGCGGGCGCCGCTGGACGCGGTGCTGTCCGCACCGTGGTCAGCGACCGCGCGCTCGAGGTTCTCGCGCCCGATGCGCTCGGCGCGTTCGAGCTCGCCCAGCTCCGCCGCGAGCTGGGCGCTGAAGCGCCGCGCCTCTTCCAGCAACTCCGGCGGCACGCCTTGCGCGCTTTCCGCGCGCAGCAGCGCCTCGCCGAGCATGGCCTCGGAGGCGCGCAGCTCTCCGCGGTCGGCCAGCACCAGGGCGAGGTCCAGTTCGGCCGCGATGCGGGCGGGAAACGCCTCCGGCGCCGCGTCGCGCAAATCCGCCACCGCCCGCTCCAGGCGCGCGCGCGCTTCGTCGGTCACGCCCAGTCGGCGCAGGGTGCGGCCGAGCAGGCCGCCGATCTCGCCGCGCAGCAGCGTGTCCTGCTCGACCTCGGCCTCCAGCTTGGCCGCGGCCACGGTCAGGGCGTCGATCAGGCGCAGATTGCGCGCGTCGACGCGTGCGTCCTGCAGCCGCCACGGGTCGGGCGCGGCGATCATCTCCTCCATGAAACCGCTCACCGCCAGGGCGCGACCGCGTTCGGCCTCGGCGCGATCGCGCTCGGCCTCGGCGCGCTCCTGCGCCGCCTCGGCCAGGGCGCGCTGCTGGCGCGCCTCGATCGCCATCCAGGTGGTGCCCACGATGCCGGCCACCAGGGCCAGGAGCACCGCGGCGGAGGCCGCGACGAAGGCGCGGTGGCGGGCGAAGAACTTGCGCGCCCGGTAGATCCGGCTGGGCGGACCGGCCAGCACCGGCTCGCGCTGGAGGTGGCGGCGCACATCCGCCGCGAGTTCCGAGACCGAGGCGTAGCGGCGTTCGCGCTCGTGCTCCAGCGCCTTGAGCGCGATCCAGTCGAGATCGCCGCGCAACAGGCGCGCATGGGCGGACGGATCGTTCGCCATGCGCCGACGCCACTCGCTGTCGGCCTGGTGCGCGAGGCGGGAGACGCGCTGGCTGGGCGCTTCGATCACGGCATCGAGCAGGGCGCGCGCCAGGCCGACGTCGGTCGAGCGCGAGATCACGTCCTCGGTGACCGGCGCAGTGTCGGTGAGGAGTCGGTAGAGCACGCCGCCCAGGGCGTAGACGTCCGTGCGCGTGTCGACCGCGGCCGGATCGCCGCGCGCCTGCTCGGGGCTCATGTAGGCCGGGGTGCCGATCGGCACCCCGGCACGGGTGGTGCCGGGTTCGAGCCGGCCGAAATCGTCCAGGCCCTTGGCGATGCCGAAGTCGATCACCTTGACCAGGTGCTGGCCGTGGTAGTCGGCCACCAGCAGGTTGCCGGGCTTGAGGTCGCGATGGATCACGCCCTTCTGGTGCGCGTGCTGCACGCCTTCGCAGACCTGCAGGAACAGGGCCAGGCGGTGCTCGACATCGAGGCCGCGGCGGTCGCAGAACTCGGCCAGCGGCACGCCGGGCACGTACTCCATCGCGAAGTAGAGCCGGCCTTCGCCGCTCTGCCCCACGTCGAGGACCTGCGCGATGTTGGGGTGGTTCATGCGCGCCAGCAGGTCGCGCTCGGACTGGAAGCGCGCCATCAGGTCGGCGCTTTCCATGCCGGC
The DNA here is from genome assembly GCA_024710865.1 of Lysobacteraceae bacterium. GTDB lineage: Bacteria > Pseudomonadota > Gammaproteobacteria > Xanthomonadales > Xanthomonadaceae > JANJTY01. The sequence continues at coordinate 7,365 of JANJTY010000070.1, forward strand.
ATGGATCAGCTTGAGCGCGACCTGGCGCCTGATCGGGTGGAACTGGTCGGCCAGATACACCGCCCCCATGCCGCCGGATCCCAGTTCGGCAACGATGCGGTACGGGCCGATCTCGCGCCCGATGAGGCCGACCGCGGTTTCGCCGCGACCGGTGCCGGTTCCCGCGGCGGAGACGCCCAGACCCGACGGCATCCAGGCAGGTGACGGCGTCGGCGTGGCCGGCGGTACCGACGTCAGAGGTGGCGCGCGGGTCGCGTCGCCGTCGTCGCCCGGGTTTCGATCGCCGCTCATCGGACCGCTTCCACCTCGCCGGTTTCGATCATGCGGCGCGACCCCGGCCGGCGCAAGGCGGACCGATCAGCCCTTGCGCCGCGCGCGCGGGTGGGCGCCGTCGTAGACCCGCGCCAGGTGCTGGAAGTCGAGGTGGGTGTAGACCTGGGTGGTGGCGATGTCGGCGTGGCCGAGCAGCTCCTGCACCGCGCGCAGGTCGCCGGAGGATTCCAGCACGTGGCTGGCGCAGGAGTGGCGCAACAGGTGCGGATGCACGCGCTTCCACAGGCCTTGGCGCTGCGCCAGCAGGCGCAGGCGCTGCTGCACCGCGCGCGGCGAGATGGGCCGGCCGCCGCGGCCGGGGAACACCGGCGCGTCGGTCGCTGCAGCGGATTCGGCTCGCCAGTCGTCCAGCGCGCGCTGGGCGTGGCTGCCGACCGGCACCACGCGCGTCTTGCTGCCCTTGCCCAGCACGCGCAGCAGGCCGCCGGGCTCGAAATCGCGCCAGCGCAGGCCGCAGACCTCGGACAGGCGCAGGCCGGAGGAATACATCAGCTCGAGCAGGGCGCGGTCGCGCCGCCCGAGCGGAGCCTCGGTCGGCACCTCGACCAGCTGCTGCATCTCGTCCACGTCCAGCACCTGCGGCAGCTTGCGCGGCGCCTTCGGGGCGCGCAGGCCGGCGCTGGGATCGAGCGTCAGCTCGCCCTGGTCGATCAGTTGCCGCAGCAGGCCGCGGCAGGCCGAGAGCCGGCGCTGCAGGCTCTTGCCGGAAAGTCCGCGGCGGTGCTCGTCGGCCACGAAGCGGCGCAGCGCTTCCGCATCGAGCCGGTCCCAGGCTTCGATGCCCTGCGCCGCGCACCAGTCCAGCAGGGCGGTCAGATCGCGGCGATAGGCATCCAGGGTGTGCTTCGAGGCGCGTTTCTCCACCGCCAGGTGCGCCAGCCAGGCCTCGACCGGCCGGCGCAGCGCGGCGCTGGCGATCGGCGCGCTCACGCCGGCTCGAAGCGGCCGATCGCGGCGTCGATGGCCTCGGCCATGAGGCGCAGGAACAGGGTGCCCATGCCCGGATAGAAGCGGTTGCCGTCGCGACTGCCGATCGCGAGCAGGCCGCGGCCCTCCAGCGCCAGCAGGGCGCAGGACTGGATGCTGTCGGCCTGCGAGCCGAACAGCAGGGCGAGCTTGTCCGGCTGCAGCCGGCCGCAGAGCGGTTCGCCGGCGGCGAGGAACTCGCCGAAGGGCGCCAGTGCGGCGTCGCCGCGCGGCAGCACGCGCAGCCAGCCGCCCGGCGCAAGCTCGGGCACGGGGGCGAACAGCAGCACGCGCACCTCGTCGCTGCGGAAGTCCTCGTGCAGCGCCGCCACCGCCGCCTTCAGCGCCTCGGCCGCGCTGCGCGCGCGCATCAGGCCGAGGGTGAAGTGGTGGGTGCGCACGGTCAGGCGTTCGTTCTCCTGCGCCACCGCGAACAGCTCCTGCAGGCGGCGCGAGAGCTCGCGGTTCTTGTCGCGCAGCACGTCGAGCTGGTAGCTGGCGAGCGAGGCGGTGCCGCCTTCCTCGCGCGGCAGGTTGAGGCTGAGCGCGAGGTCGGGGTAGTCGCGCAGGAAGCGCGGGTGGCGGCGCAGGTAGGCGGCGACCTCGGTCGGGCCGATGCGTTCGCTGGTGGATTCGCTCATGCGATCAGTTCTCCTTCGAAGACGAATGCGGCCGGGCCGGCCATGCGCAGCCCGGCGTCGGGATCGGGCCACTCGATGCGCAGACGGCCGCCGGGCAGGTCGACCGCGACCGGCGATTCGACCCGTCGGGCGCGGATCAGGCTGGCCGCCGCGGCGCAGGCGCCGCTGCCGCAGGCGAGCGTTTCGCCGGCGCCGCGCTCGACCACGCGCAGCGCGATGCGATGGCGGTCGATGACCTGGGCGAAGCCGACGTTGCAGCCCGCGGGGAAGGCCGGGCTGGCCTGCAGCGCGGCGGCGATGCGCGCCGTCGGCGCAGCCGCGACATCGGCCACTTCGATCACGACATGCGGATTGCCCATCGAGAGCGCGTCGAAGCGCAGGGTTTCACCGTCCAGGTCCAGCGCGTAGCCCTGCGCGCCCCGCGTCAGCGTGGTCGGCACGCGCGCCGGATCGAAGGACGGCACGCCCATGTCGATCTCGATGGCGTCATCGGGCAGGAAGCGCGCCTCGACGCTGCCGGCCGGGCTGTCCAGGCGCAGCACCGTGCCGCCCTCGCCCACGCGCCGCAGCCAGGCCGCGACGCAGCGCGCGCCGTTGCCGCACTGGCCGGCGGCGCCGCCGTCGGGGTTCCAGATCGCATAGCTGGCGATGCTGCCCGCGACGCGCGGCGGCTCGATCGTGATCAGCTGGTCGAAGCCGACGCCGCGGTGGCGGTCGCCCAGGCGCGCGATCAGCGCCGCATCCAGCGCCGGGGCATCGACGCCGCGGCGGTCGATCAGGACGAAGTCGTTGCCGGCGCCGTGCATCTTGGAGAAGCGCAGCGGCACGGCGGCTCAGCCCGGCTGCGCGCTGCCCTGCGGCGCCGGACGGACCAGGTCGCCCTTGTTGCCGCAGGCCGACAGCGACAGGCACAACGCGAGCAGGAGAATGATGCCGGAAGCGGATCGCATGGGAGGACCACCTGTGCAGGACCGGCCCGAAGTATAGCGGTGCGCCAGCGACGCGTTATCCCGCCGGCGCGCGGGCGGGGATTCCGCACGCGTAACGCTCAACGCAACAGTGCCAGCTTGTCGCGGTAGCTGCGCGAGAGCTTCAGCTGCTGCCCGCAATCCAGACGCAGGAAGCTCTCGCCGTTGGAATGCGGGGTGAGTTCAACCACGCGCGCGGCGTTGACCATGGTCGAGCGGTGCACGCGCAGGAAGCGCTGCGGGTCGAGCTGGGATTCGAGCTCGCGCAGGGTGGCGCGCACCAC
>JANJTY010000110.1 GCA_024710865.1 Lysobacteraceae bacterium
GCTGGGCGACCGCGTGGTGCTGCTGGTCACCTTCGGCCTCACCGTCGCCTTCGACCTCACCATCGCGATCGAGGTCGGCGTGGTGCTGGCTGCGCTGTTGTTCATGCACCGCATGAGCGAGGTGGTGGCGCTGGAGGGCCACCGCCCGTTGCTCGAATCCGAGCACGACGACCTCGGCCAGCCCGCCACGCCGGACCAGCGCGACGTTTTGCCCGAGGGCGTGGCGGCGTTCCGCATCAGCGGACCGCTGTTCTTCGCCGTGGCCAACCGCCTCGACGACGTGCTGAACCAGTACTTCACCGCGCCGAAGGTGTTCATCCTGCGCCTGCGTGAGGTGCCGCTGATCGACGCCTCCGGTGCCACCGCGCTGTCGCAGTTCCTGGCCCGCTGCCGGCGCCAGGGAACGGCGCTGATCCTGTCCGGCGTGCCACCGCAGCCGCGCGCGGTGCTCGACGGCATGGACCTGCAGCACGAGCCCGGTTTCCTCGGCTACGCCCCCGACTTCGCCGCCGCGGTGGAGCAGGCCCGTCGGCACCTTGGCGCGCACTGACTTTGCGCCGCGCGCCGCGCTGCGGGACAATCCGCGCCCCCGCTCCAGGCCCAGCCCCGCCGTGTTCCTCGAACGCCTGCCCGAGTTCATCGCCAACCACCCGATCCTGTCCATGGCCTTCGTCGGCCTCACCGTGGCCCTGATCGCCAACGAGGTCTCGCGCTTCACGCGCGGCTTCAAGGGCATCAGCCCAGCCCAGCTCACCGCCCTGATCAACGGCGAGAATGCGCTGGTGGTCGACGTCAGCCCGATCAACGATTTCGAGAAAGGCCACGTGCCGGGCTCCAAGCACGTGGCGATGAGCCAGTTCGACCCCGAGAGCAAGCTGCTGGCCAAGGTGAAGGACCTGCCCGTGGCGGTGGTGTGCAAGTCGGGCATGACCTCGGCCCAGGCCGCCAAGCGCCTGGTCAAGGCCGGCTTCAAGCGCGTCTACTCGCTCGAGGGCGGAACCATGGCCTGGCAGCAGGCCGACCTGCCGCTGGTGCGCGGCAAGTCCTGAGCCTCGCCGTTCAGGCTTGATTTGGCCGCCCCGCGGCCGCATGACACAATCCCGCTTCTTTGACTTCCCCCATTCCGGAGACCCCGATGGCCGACGAGACCAGCAACGGCGCGGCGCAGCCCGCCGCCGCCCAGGCCCAGATCAACCTGCAGCAGATCTACCTGAAGGACGCGTCCTTCGAAGCCCCGAACGCGCCGCACATCTTCCAGGAGCAGGGCGCGCCGCAGCTGCAGCTGAACCTGGGCCAGAAGGTCACGCCGCTGGCTGAGGGCGTGTACGAGGTCGTGCTGTCGGCCACCGTCACCTGCACCATCAACGAGAAGACCGCCTACCTCGCCGAGGCCCACCAGGCCGCCATCTTCGGCATGAGCGGTTTCGATGCGCAGAACCTCGAGGGCGTGCTCTCGACCTATTGCCCGAACGTGGTCTTCCCGTATCTGCGCCAGAGCGTGTCCAGCCTGATCCAGGGCGGCGGTTTCCCGCCCTTCCTGCTGCAGCCGATCAACTTCGAGCAGGTCTACATGGAGACCCTGCGTCGCCGCGCCGAGCAGGCCAAGCAGCCGCAGGCGGTCGAATCGACCTTCCCGCCGGGCAACGCCTGAGCCGCGACCACGGCATGCGCGCCGCGCACAGTCGCGCTCACGCCGGAGCCGGCGCATGAACCTGCCGCGCCCGAGCATCGCGGTGCTCGGCGCCGGCTCCTGGGGCACGGCCCTGGCCGCGCTCTCGGCCCGGGTCGGCAATCCGACCGTGCTCTGGGGTCGCGACCGCGCGCAGGTGGAGGCCATGGCCCTGGCGCGGCGCAACCTGCGTTACTTGCCCGACCTCGATCTGCCCGACGACCTGCGCTTCAGCGCCGCGCTGGAGGAAGCCGTCCGCGGCGTCGATCTGCTGCTGGTGGTGGTGCCCAGCCACGCGTTTCCGGCGCTGCTGGGCGAGTTGCGCGCCCTGCAGCCCGACATCGCCGGCCTGGCCTGGGCCACCAAGGGCTTCGAGCCCGGCTCAGGTCGCTTCCTGCACGACGTGGCGGCCGAGACCTTTCCCGGCCTGCCGCTGGCCGTGGTCACCGGCCCCTCGTTCGCGCGCGAGGTGGTGCAGGGCCTGCCCACCGCGGTCACGGCCCATTCCGATTCGTCCGGCTTCGCGCAGACCCTGGCGCATGCGCTGCACGCCCCCACCTTCCGCGTGTACACCGGCGCCGACATGCTTGGTGCCGAGCTGGGCGGCGCGATGAAGAACGTCCTGGCCGTGGCCACCGGCGTGGCGGATGGCATGCAGCTTGGGCTCAATGCCCGCGCCGGCCTGATCACGCGCGGCCTGAACGAGATGCTGCGCCTGAACCTCGCCCTCGGCGGCAAGGCCGAGACCCTGATGGGCCTGGCCGGCCTCGGCGATCTCGTGCTGACCTGCACCGGCGACCTCTCGCGCAACCGCCGCCTGGGCTTGGCGCTCGGCCGCGGCCAGACCATCGCCGAGGCCGTGGCCGCGATCGGCCAGGTGGTCGAGAGCGTGCAGACCGCCGACGAAGTCATGCGCCTGGCCGCCCGCTATCAGCTGGACCTGCCGATTTCCTCGCGCGTGCACGCCGTGCTGCACGGCGACACGACGCCGGCCGACGGCCTGAAATCGCTGCT
>JANJTY010000133.1 GCA_024710865.1 Lysobacteraceae bacterium
CGTGATAGGACGCGCCGCCGAAATCCGAGTAGGAAAACAGCAGACTGCCGTCGGCCACCGCTGGTGGTCCGTCTCGGTATCGAATGCAGGAGCTTTGGCTTAAGCTGGGCGTTCGGCGCGCTCGGTCCATTTGGCCGGCCGCACAACCGCTTCGCACGGGGGCGAAGATGAGGACCCATCGCATGCGCACCTTCCGTTCCGTCTGGACCGCGGCCCTGCTGGCCGCGTGTTTCGCCCTGCCTGCCGCCGCGCAGACCCACAGCGCCCTGATCGACGCCGATCGCGACGCGGCCACCGGCTGCAGCGTGGCCAGCCCCGCGGGCACCGTGGACGGCATCGAGTGGCGCGTCTCGGCCTTCGTCGCGGGCCTGCCGCCCCAGGTCAGCTCGGTCGAGCTCTCGCGCTGCGAAGGCGGCGGCTTCGTCGCGGTGGCCGACACTCCGGGTGGCTACCCGGTCGGGCTCGACATCGGCCCGGGCGGTAGCGACGTGGTCGAGTTCGCCCAGCTGCTCGGCCAGATGAGCGGACTGCAGGATCCGGTCACCCTGCATTTCCTGTCTGAAACCGCGGGCGGCGCCGACCTGGTCGCTGGCCTGGCGCTCGGCATCCCCGGCGCGGGCGAGCCCCCGGCCGTGCCGACCCCGCGCGTGATCCCGACCCTGCACTGGCTGGGCCTGAGCCTGGTCGTGTTCGCGGTGCTGCTGATGGCGCGTCGGCATCGCGCCCTGCGCGGCGTCGCGGCCGTGTTCCTGCTGCTCGGCGCCGGCCTGGTCTGGGCCGCGAACTTCCTCGCCGACGGCCAGATCGGCGACTGGAGCACCGAATCGCCGCTTGCGACCGACGCGACCGACGACAGCAGCAGCGGCGAGGCCGGCATCGAGATCGTCTCGGTCTGGGCCGCGACGGAAGGCGGCCGCGCCTTCTTCCGCATCGACGTGGCCAATGCCGAGAACGAACCGCCCGTGGCCACGCCGCTGGCGGCGAACGCGCTGGAAGACCAGGCTGTCGTCCTCAGCCTGTCCGGCAGCGACACCGAAGGCGACGCGCTGACGTTCGCGGTTGTCGCCGGGCCGGGCAACGGCACCTTGGGTCCGATCGTTTCCACCGGCCCCTCGACTGCCGAGGTCACCTACACGCCGGCGGCCGATTTCAACGGCAGCGATGCCTTCGATTTCACCGTCAACGACGGCGTCAACGACTCCGCGCCGGCCGTCGTCGCGCTGACCGTCACGGCGGTCAACGACGCGCCCGGTTTCACCGCGCAGGACGCGAACCTGTTCGAGAACGGCGGCGCGCAGACCGCCACTGTAGCCGCCGCCATCAGCGCAGGCCCCGCCGACGAATCCGCGCAGGCGCTCAGCTTCGAGATCGTGGGCAACAGCAACCCCGCCCTGTTCAGCGTCGCGCCGAGCATCGCCGCGGATGGCACCCTCAGCCTGACGCCGGCTCCCGACACCTCGGGCAGCGCCACCCTCAGCGTGCAGCTGCGCGACGACGGCGGCACCGCCAACGGCGGCGTCGATGTTTCGGCGCCGCAGGACATCGTGGTCACCGTGCAGGGCGTGAACAAGATCCCGAGCTTCACCAGCGGCGGCGACGTCGCCGTGCTGGAGGACGCCGCGCCGTTCAACCAGCCCTGGGCCACGGCGCTGGACGATGGCGATGGCGGCGGCCAGACCCTGAGCTTCGTCATCACCGGCAACACCAATGCCGCGCTGTTCGCCAGCGGGCCGACGATCGACGGCGTCAGCGGCAACCTCAGCTTCACCCTGGTGCCGGACGCCAACGGCAGCGCCACCGTGACGGTCTTCCTGCAGGACGACGGCGGCACCGCCAACGGCGGCATCGACAGCTCGGCTCCGGTCGATTTCACCATCAGCGTCGGGCCGGTCAACGACGCGCCCGGCTTCGCACTGACCGCGCCGCCGGCCAGCGCCGAGGACGCCGGTCCGCAGCTCGCCCAGATCGCCACCGCGCTCAGCGTCGGCCCGCCGAACGAATCCGGCCAGACCCTGACCGGCTTCACCCTGGTCCAGACCGGGATCGATGCCACCCTCGCCTTCAGTGTGCCGCCCAGCGTCTCGGCCTCGGGCGAGCTGAGCTATACCGCGGCGCCGAACGCGTACGGCAGCGCGAGCTTCGACCTGAGCCTGTCCGACGACGGTGGCACCGCCGACGGCGGTGCCGACACCTCGCCGGTGCAGAGCTTCGCCATCGCGGTGCAGCCGGTCAACGACGCGCCCGCCTTCACCGCGGCCGATCCGCCCGCCACGGACGAAGATGCCGGCGCGGTGACGGTGCCGGGTTGGGTCACGGGCTTCGATCCGGGCCCGAACGAGGTCGGCCAGGGCGTGTTCGAGTACGTGGTGACGGTCAGCGCCAATCCGGCCCTGTTCAGCGTCGCGCCGGTCGTTTCGGCCGCTGGCGAACTGAGCTACACCGCCGCGCCGGACGCCTTCGGCGTGGCCACGATCTCGGTCGCGGTGCGCGACGATGGCGGCACCGCGCTCGGCGGCGTCGACCTCTCGCCGGCGCAGAGCTTCGACATCACGGTCAATCCGATCAATGACGTGCCGGTGCTCGATCTCAACGGGCCTGCAGCGGGTATCGACTTCGCCGCGGCGTTTGTCGAGGCCGGCGGGCCGGTGGCCATCGTCGACAGTGCCGCACTCAGCTTGACCGATGTCGACTCGGCCCAGATCCAGTCGGCCTCCATCACCCTCACCAACCTGCTCGATGCGGGCCAGGAAACGCTCGCGCTGAACGTCGGCGCCAGTGGCCTCGTCGCCAACTTCGACGGCATGACCGGCGTCCTCAACCTCACCGGCGCGGCAGCGCCCGGGGTTTACCAGAACGTGCTGCGCACGGTGACCTACCAGAACGGCTCGACCAGCCCGGACGAGACCACGCGCGTGCTCAGCTTCGTGGCCACCGATGCGGAAGGCGCCCCCGGCGCAGTGGCGACGTCACTGGTCAGCGTGCAGGCCATCAATACCATTCCCAGCTTCACCGCCGGCGGCGACGTGACCGTCGACGAGGACTCCGGCGCCTACGACGTCGTCTGGGCCTCGGGCATGAACGACAACGACGGCGGCATCCAGACCCTGCTTTTCGTCGTCGATTCGATTTCCGATCCCAGCCTGTTCTCGGTCGCGCCCTCGATCGATGCGACCAGCGGCAACCTGCAGTTCAGCACCGCGCCGGATGCCAACGGCACCGCCACGGTGCAGGTGCGCCTGACCGACAGCGGCAGCAACAACAACAGCTCGGCGCCCGTCAGCTTCGAGATCACCCTGACCGCCGTGGATGATGATCCGACCGCGGTGGCCGACGCAGCCACCGTGGCCGAGGATTCCGCCGCCAGCGCGATCGACGTGCTGGCCAACGACACCGATCCGGATGGCGGCGCGATCAGCATCACCTCGGTCACCCAGCCGGCCAACGGCACCGTGGTGATCACCGGCGGCGGCACCGGCCTGACGTACCAGCCGGCCGCGAACTACTGCAACACCCCGCCGGGCACCACGCCGGACACCTTCACCTACACCCTGGCGCCGGGCGGATCGAGCACGACGGTGACGGTCAGCGTGACCTGCGCCGACGATAATCCGGTCGCCGTGGCTGATGCGGCCACCGTGTCGGAAGACTCGGGCGCGAACGCGATCAACGTGCTGGCCAACGACACCGACATAGACGGCGGCCCGATCAGCATCAGCGCAGTGACCCAGCCGGCCAACGGCACCGTGGTGATCACCGGTGGCGGCAGCGGCCTGGCGTACCAGCCGGCCGCGAACTACTGCAACACCCCGCCGGGCACCACGCTGGACACCTTCACCTACACCCTGACGCCGGGTGGATCGAGCACCACGGTCACCGTCAGCGTGACCTGCGTCGACGACAACCCGGTCGCCGTGGCGGACGCGGCCACCGTCGCTGAAGATTCGGGCGCGAGTGCCATCGATGTCCTCGCCAACGACACCGACATAGACGGCGGCCCGATCAGCATCACCGCCGTGACCCAGCCGGCCAACGGCACGGTCGTGATCACCGGCGGTGGCACCGGCGTGACTTACCAGCCGGCCGCGAACTACTGCAACACCCCGCCCGGCACCGCGCTGGACACCTTCACCTACACCCTGACGCCGGGCGGATCGAGCACCACCGTCACGGTCAGCGTGACCTGCGTCGACGATAACCCGGTCGCCGTAGCCGATGCGGCGACGGTAGGCGAAGACTCGGGCGCGAATGCGATCGACGTGCTGGCCAACGACACCGATCCGGATGGCGGCGCGATCAGCATCACCTCGGTCACCCAGCCGACCAACGGCATCGTGGTCATCACCGGCGGCGGCACCGGCCTCACCTACCAGCCGAACGCGAACTACTGCAACACCCCGCCCGGCACCACGCTGGACACCTTCACCTATACGCTGGCGCCGGGCGGATCGAGCACCACCGTCACGGTCGGCGTGACCTGCGTCGACGACACGCCCGTTGCCGTGGCCGATGCGGCGACGGTAAGCGAAGACTCGGGCGCGAATGCGATCGATGTGCTGGCGAACGATACCGACCTCGACGGGGGTCCGATCAGCGTCAGCGCGGTGACCCAGCCGGCCAATGGCACCGTGGTCATCACTGGCGGCGGCACCGGCGTGACCTACCAGCCGGCCGCGAACTACTGCAACACCCCGCCCGGCACCACGCTGGACACCTTCACCTACACGCTGACGCCGGGCGGATCGAGCACGACGGTCACGGTCGGCGTGACCTGCGTCGACGACAACCCGACCGCCGTGGCCGACGCGGCCGTCGTGGTGGAGGATTCGGGCGCGAACGCCCTCGACGTGCTGGCCAACGACACCGATCCGGACGGCGGTGCGATCAGCATCGCCTCGGTCACGCAGCCGGCCAATGGCACCGTGGCCATCACCGGCGGCGGCACCGGCCTGACGTACCAGCCGAACGCGAACTACTGCAACACGCCGCCGGGCACGACGCCGGACAGCTTCACCTACACCCTGACGCCGGGCGGATCGAGCACGACGGTCACGGTCGGCGTGACCTGCGTCGACGACCCGCCGGTGGCGGTGGCCGACGCCGCGACAGTGCTGGAGGACGATCCGGCCACGGCCGTGAGCGTCCTGGCCAACGACACCGACATCGATGCCGGACCGATCAGCATCGCCGCGGTGACCCAGCCGGCCAACGGCGCCGTGGTCATCACCGGTGGTGGCACGGGCCTCACCTACCAGCCGAACGCGAACTACTGCAACGACCCGCCGGGTACGACGCCGGACACTTTCAGCTACACCCTGACGCCGGGCGGCTCCAGCACCACGGTGTCGATGACGGTGACCTGCGTCAACGACCTGCCGGTGTTCACCACCAACCCCGTGACCTACGCCACGGCCGGCAACACCCAGCTGCACGTGGCGGGCGCCACCCTGCCGGGACTGGCCTCGATCGTCGATGCGGACGGCCTGATGACCAAGTCGGCGCCCAGCGACATCGACGGCCCGGCTGCGCTCACCGTGGTTCCGGGCACGGTCGCCTCCACCAACGGCGGCAGCGCCACCACCTTCGCCAATGGCTCCTTCACCTACGTGCCGCCGGCGGGTTTCAGCGGAACCGACAGCTTCACCTACGCCGTGAGCGACGGCATGGACAGCGTGAACGGCACGGTCAACATCACCGTGTCCGAGGTGGTCTGGTACGTGCGCGACATCGTCGACGCCAACAATCCGGCGGCGGGCGATACCGGCACCTCGGCCAATGCCTTCGAGACCCTGGCCGACGCGCAGACGGCATCCGGCGACAACCACATCATCTTCGTGTTCCGCGGCAACACCGGCACCACGCCGCTGGGCGGTGGCATCACGCTGAAGAACGGCCAGAAGCTGCACGGCGAGGGCATCGGCCTGACCCATCCGACCCACGGCCTGCTGGTGGCGGCGGGCACCCGCCCGCACATCACCAACGCGGGCGCTGGCGGCAATGGCGTTACCGTGCTGGCCAACACCGCTGGCGGCAACCGTACCGGCGTCGAGATCCGCGGCCTGCAGATCTCGGGCAATGCCAATGCCATCGACGTCACCTCGGCCGATGCTGCCCTGCTCGGCATCCGTATCAGCGAGAACACCATCAGTGCGGCTGGCGCGGAAGGCATCGACATCAACATCGGGTCGAGCAACGCCGCGCAGACCCTGGCCATCCACGCCAACAGCCTGCTGTCCACCGGCAATGCGCTCGACGTGGTCCGCACCAACGGCACCCTGAGCATCACCAACTTCGCCAACAACAGCGTCGACGGCAACACCGGCGGCTCCGGCCTGGTCGTCACCGGTCCCAACGTGGTGTTCGACGCCACGCCGGGCGGCAACTTCGACACCGTCTCCGGCGGAGCGCTGGCGGTTGGCATCAGCGGCAACGGCGTAGGCGCGTCCGGCCTGCGGCTCAACAACGTCACCGGCGACCTCAGCTTCGACTCGGTCAACGTCTTCGCCGACGCCGGTACCGGCATCGAGGTCTCCAGCACCGGCGCCTTCGCCCTCAATGCTGGCCTGCGCCTGCGCAACCTCGCGCCCAACACGGGCACGGTGCAGGCCGTCGGTGGACCGGCGGTGAGCCTGAACAACCTGACCGCCGACCTGCGCCTGGGCACGCTGACCAACAGCGGCAGCCCGACGACCGGCGTCAACCTGGTCAACCTGCTGGACGGCACCGGCACCACCGCGCAGTTCGCCGCCGGCGCCGGCAGCAGCATCACCACCGCCACCGGCACCGCCTTCAATGTCGACGGCGGCAACGGCACGATCGTTTATGCCGGCACCCTGACCAACACCGCCGGTCGCTCGCTCGCGGTGCAGAACCGCACGGCCGACAGCACCACGTTCTCCGGAGCCATCACCGACTCCGGACAGGGCGTGCTGCTGAACGCCAACAACGTGGCGCACACCACCGCCATCACGGGTGGCCTTACGCTGAACACCACGACCAACGCCGCGCTCACGGCGACCAACGGCGGCACGCTGAGCGTGCAGGGCAGCACCAACACGATCACCACCACGACCGCCACCGCCGTCAACCTCAGCGGCACGACCATCGACGGGCCCGGCGTGAGCTTCCGCTCGATCGGTTCGACCACCGCCTCGGCCAACACCGCCATCATCCTGTCCAACACCGGGGCCGGACCGTTCAGCGTCACCGGAACCGGCACCGCAGGCAGTGGCGGCACGATCTCGAACAAGTCGGTCGATGCCGTGCAGCTCAACACCACCGGTGGCCTGGTCACCCTGAACCGCATGATCATCGAGGACATCGGCTCCATGGCCGGTGCCATCGATACCCGCAGCGGTCACGACGCCATCCAGGGCCTCAACGTCAACGGCGGGCTGAGCCTGACCGGCACCACCATTCGCCGCATCAGCGACCAGGCGATCCACGGCGGCACCCAGGCCGTGGGCACGGATACGCCAACGGTCTGGAACGGGCTGACCCTGTCGGGCGTCACCTTCGAGAACTCCAACCGTTACCACGTGGCAGGGACGGGCGATGCCAACAACGAAGGCATGGTGCGCATCCTCGGCATCCGCGGCACGGTGAACATCAGCAACAGCACCTTCAGCCTCGGCGCCCAGCACCTCGACCTGGAGGTGACGGCGGGAACCCTGAACCTGACCGCCACCGGCAACAGCTTCGATCGCTCCTACAAGGAGTTCACCAGCGGCGCGCGCGCCTCGATCGGCAACCACTGCATCGACGTGCGCGTGCTGGCCGGGGCCACGGCGAACGTCACCGTGGGCGATCGCGCCAGTGCCCTGCTCGGCAACGACTTCCTCAACTGCCGGCTGGGTTCCATCCGGGTGGTCAACCAGCCGGGCGCCGGAACGAGCACCGATGCCATCGTCGCCAACAACGACTTCCGCGTGAACGACCACTCCAGCGGCATCGGCGGCGACTTCGATTTCCCGATGGGCGGCGTGCTGGCCTGGAACCTGTCCTCGGGAACGGTGGACACCATCGTCGAGAACAACCTGTTCGAACTGGTGACCAATGCCAGCGGCGGCGTCGGCCAGCTCAGCCTGATCGCCGAGGCCGGCCCGCTCCAGGCGCTGGTGCAGAACAACACCTTCGACCGACCCGGCAACGCGCCCTGGTGGGTGCAGTCGCGCAATTCGGCGGCTTCGGTGCTGACCGCGCAGTTTGTGGGCAACACGGTGATCCGCGGCGCCTTCCCCTGCACCACCGACCCGGCCTGCGGCGGCGGTTACGTCGCCCCGGGCCTGCGCGCGCTGGCGGATGCGCAGACCGGTGCGACCCTGAACTTCACCATGCAGAACAACGTCATGGCACAGCATGACACCGGTTTCGACCCGGGCCAGACGGTGGAGGTGCGGGCGCTGAATACCGGTGCCGCGCCAACGGTCTGCGCCGATTTCCAGAACAACCAGTCGCCGCATGGCTACTCGCTGGAGCAGCTTCTCGGAACCGTTCGCACGGTTGGCACCGGCAGCTGCGCCGCCGGCTCGCCGTCCGCCACCTGCCAGTCGGTGCTCCAGGCCAGGGGCAACCAGGGTAGCGGCGGCGTGGCCACCGCCGTGCCTCCGTTCGTCAATGTGTTCGGTACCGTGAGCGTCAGCGGGACGGCGTGCCCCACGCCCAGCGGTGCCCCGTTCTGAGTCGTTCGACAGATCGCCCGGACCCGAGGGCAGTGCCCGACGGTCCGTCCCGACCGCAATTCCCGCTGGCGCACCCTTCCAGCGGCTCAACCGGAGTCAGTCATGGCCGAGCCTTTCCTCAGTGAAATCCGGATGTTCTCTTTTTCGTTTCCCCCGAAGGGATGGGCGCTCTGCAACGGTCAGCTGTTGCCGATCAACCAGAACCAGGCGCTGTTCTCCCTGCTCGGAACCACCTACGGCGGCAACGGACAGACCAATTTCGCCCTGCCGGACCTGCAAGGCCGCGTGCCGATCCATACCGGTAACGGTCACACGCTCGGCCAGCGCGGCGGCGAACAGGCCCACACCCTGAGCATCGCCGAGCTGCCGACCCACATCCATGAAGCGCAGGGGAACACCGGCAGCTCGACTTCGCCCGATCCGACCAACGGCTTCCTGGCCGCGCCCTCGTCGGCGCTGGGCGCCGTTT
This sequence comes from Lysobacteraceae bacterium, assembly GCA_024710865.1. GTDB lineage: Bacteria > Pseudomonadota > Gammaproteobacteria > Xanthomonadales > Xanthomonadaceae > JANJTY01. The sequence goes on from JANJTY010000133.1 coordinate 9,148, forward strand.
ACGGCCCGGCCGAGAACCTGGTGGCGATGAATCCCGGCATGCTGTCCAACACGGGTGGCTCGCAGGCGCATCTGAACATGCAGCCGTTCCTGACGCTCAGCTTCTGCATCGCCCTGCAGGGCATCTTCCCGTCCCAAAATTGAGGAGTAAGGACCATGGCGCAACCCTACGTCGGCGAGATCAGGATGTTCGCGGGGAACTTCGCCCCGGCCGGCTGGATGCTGTGCGAAGGCCAGCTCCTGCCGATCTCGGAGAACGAGACCCTGTTCCAACTGATCGGCGACACTTACGGCGGCGACGGCCAGAGCACCTTCGCGCTGCCCGACCTGCGCGGGCGCCTGCCGCTGCACCAGGGCAACGGCTTCATCCTGGCCGAAACGGGCGGAGCCGAGGAGATCACCCTCACCGCCAGCCAGATCCCGGCGCACAGCCACGCCGTGCTGGCCAATTCCGGAGCCGGATCCGCGTCCAGTCCGGATGACAACGTGCTGGCGACCGCGGTCGGCAACGTCTATTCCCCGAATACCGGCTCTAGCGTCAGCCTGAATGCGAACAGCGTCACGCCGGTCGGCGGCTCACAGCCGCACAACAACATGCAGACCTACGTGTGCGTCAACTACATCATCTAGCTGTTCGGCATCTTCCCCTCGCACAACTGAGTCCGCCCCCTATGCGGCAACGACCCGGCGGCACGC
>JANJTY010000145.1 GCA_024710865.1 Lysobacteraceae bacterium
TTCGTCTCGCAGCTCAACGGCGCCGGCCGCCGGCACGACATCGGCCGCCTGTTCCGCCAGGCCGTGTGGCTGGGCCTGGGCATGGGCCTGCTGTTGCTGCTGGCGGTGCGCCAGGCCGGCTGGCTGCTGCGCACGGTCGGCATCGCGCCCGAAGTCGTGCCCGGGGCCGAGGCCTTCCTGCTCGCGGTGTCCTGGGGCGCGCCGGCGCTGGCCCTGTTCTTCGTGCTGCGCGGGCTGTCGGACGGCCTGGCCTGGACCATCCCCACCATGGTGTTCGGCTTCGCCGGCCTGCTCGCGCTGCCGCCGCTGGGCTGGCTGCTGATGTTCGGCGCGCCCGGCGTGCCCGAGTTCGGCGCCGCCGGGCTCGGCTACGCCACCGCGCTCGTGCTCTGGGGACAGGCGCTGGGCTTCCTGCTCTACCTCGTGCGTTCGCCGCGCTTTGCCGACCTCGACCTGTTCGAGCGCCTCGATGCGCCGGACCTGCGCCAGATCGGCGAACTGCTGCGCGTCGGATTGCCGATGGGCGTGTCGGTGTTCATGGAGGGCAGCCTGTTCGTCGCCACCGGCCTGCTGATCGGCAGCCTCGGCGCGGTCGAGGTCGCCGCGCACCAGATCACCCTGATCATGGCCAGCGCCACCTTCATGATTCCGTTCGGCGTGGCGCAGGCGACCACGGTGCGGGTCGGGCATGCGGTCGGCGCGCGCGACCGCAGCGGCCTGCGCTGGGCCGCCGGCAGCGCCTACGTGCTGGTGCTGGGCACCCAGACCGTCGCCGCGCTCGCCCTGGTCGCCGGCAGCGGCCTGATCGCCGCGGCCTTCACCGACGATCCGGCCATCGCGGCCCTGACCGCGACCCTGATGCTGTTCGCCGCCGCCTTCCAGTACGCCGACGGCATCCAGGCGCTCTCGGCCGGTGCCCTGCGCGGCCTGAAGGACACCCGCGTGCCCATGTTCATCACCGCCTTCAGCTACTGGGCGGTGGGCATGAGCCTGGGCTGGTGGCTGGGTCTTGAGCGCGGGATGGGTCCGCAGGGGCTGTGGATCGGCCTGATCGCGGGCCTTTCCACGGCCGCGGTGCTGCTCACCCTGCGCTTTCGCCGGCTCGCCAGCCGCCGGCTCGATGCGGCGCAGGCCTGACCTCCGGCCCGTGCCCCTTCACCCGCCAGGCGCTATCCTTGCCGCCCCTTTGTGACCGGCATCACACCGTCATGACCCAGAAGCAGCCCTTCCTCGTGCGCGCCGCCGTCGGCACCTGGAACGCCCTCAACTTCACCCGCCGCGCCATCCTCAATGGCCTGCTGCTGATCATCCTGATCGCGCTGGCCGTGGCGATGCTCACGCCCAAGCCGAAGCTGGAGGAGCGCAGCACCCTGGTGCTGGCACCCAACGCCGCGGTGGTCGAGCAGTTCAGCGCCGATCCCTCGCAGCGCGCGCTGGCCAAGGCGCTGGGCGACGAAATCCGCGAGGTGCAGCTGCGCGACCTGCTGCGCGCGATCGACGCCGCCGCCAAGGACGAGCGCATCGAGCGCATCCTGATCCGTCCCGACCGCTTCACCGGCGGCGGTATCGCCTCGCTGCGGGAAGTGGCCGAGGCCCTGCGCCGCTTCAAGGCCGCCGGCAAGCAGATCGTGGCCTATGCCGACGGCATGGAGCAGCGCCAGTACCTGCTGGCCTCCGTCGCCGACGAGGTCTGGCTGCACCCCGAGGGCGCCGTCGTGTTCGAAGGCCTGGCCCGCTTCCGTCCGTTCTACCGCGAGGCCCTGCAGGACAAGCTGCTGGTCGACGTGCACCTGTTCAAGGTCGGCGAATACAAGTCCGCGGCCGAGCCCTACATCCTCGACGGCCCCTCGCCCGAGGCGCAGGAAGCCGACCTGCACTGGATGAACGACGTGTGGCAGCGCCACCTGTCCGAGGTCGCCGAGGCGCGCGGCCTGCAGGCCGCCGAGCTGCAGGCCGGGGTCGAGAACATCGACCAGCTGCTGGCCAAGGCCGAGGGCCGCCTGTCGCAGATGGCGCTCGACCAGGGCCTGGTGGACGCGCTCAAGACCGAGGATGAAGTGCGCGCCGAGCTGATCGCGCGCGGCGTCGAGGACGAAGAGAACCACACCTTCCGCCAGGTCAACCTGGACCGCTACCTCGGCTTCCTCGGCCCGACCGAGATGCCCTTCGACACCCGTCCGGCCGTGGCCGTGGTGGTGGCGCAGGGCCCGATCGGCAGCGGCAGCAAGCCGCAGGGCGAGATCGGCGGCGTGTCGACCTCGGCCCTGCTGCGCAAGGCGCGCGAGGACGAAAACGTGAAGTCCGTCGTGCTGCGCGTGGACTCGCCCGGCGGCGAGGTCTTTCCCTCCGAGCAGATCCGGCGCGAGGTCGAGCTGCTCAAGGCCGCCGGCAAGCCGGTCGTGGTCTCGATGGCGAACGTGGCGGCCTCGGGCGGCTACTGGATCTCGATGAACGCCGACCGCATCTACGCCAGCCCCAGCACCATCACCGGCTCGATCGGCATCTTCGGCCTCATCCCGACCTTCCCGCGCACGCTGGAAATGGTCGGTGTGCGCATGGGCGGCGTCGGCACCACGCCGCTGGCCGGCGCCTTCGATCCGCGCCGCCCGCTCGATCCCAAGGTCGGCTCGCTGATCCAGTCGGTGATCGAGAACGGCTACCGCCAGTTCACCGGCAAGGTCGCCGATGCCCGCGGCCAGAGCGTCGAGGCCATCGACAAGGTCGCGCGCGGCCGCGTGTGGAGCGGCGCGCAGGCGCTGGAGCACGGCCTGGTCGACGAACTGGGCTGGCTGCAGGATGCGATCGCCGATGCCGCCGAGCGCGCCGAGCTGAAGGAGACGGAGTACCGCGTGCGCTACATCGAGAAGGAGCCGACCCCGTTCGAGAAGCTGATGGCCGACCTCGGCAAGAACGCCACCGCCGCGATCGTGCTGGCCAAGCTGGGCCTCGGCGCGGACGTGCTGCCGGGGCAGTTCCTCAGCCAGACCGCGCGCGACTTCGCCTTCCTCAGCACCCCCTCCGACGGCCCGCTGCCGGCGCGCGTGCTGGCGCATTGCCTCTGCGAACCCTGAGGCCCGCGCGGCTCCCGCGCCGCGCGTCGTGCAACACCGACCGACCCCGCCCGCGTGGCGGGATCGGCGTTTCTGGGGTTACTCCTCGGCCGCCTTGTCCGCCGCGTCCGCACGCTGTTGCGCGGCGGCGGCGGCCTGTTCCGCGGCGGCCCGGGCCTTGTCCTTGGGCTGCTGCATGGCGCGCTGCAGGGACTTGTCCTCTTCCCGCGGCGGCGGCGGATCGCTGCCGCCGCAGGCGGAAAGAAGGGTCAAGGCGGCAATGGCCGCCCCGAAACGGGTGAGATTCGAACGGTTCATGCTCATCAGGGTGACTCCTCCCAACCATTGATGCGGGCCAGGCCTTCGATCGCCTCGATGTCGATCTGGCGCTGGCGCTGCTGCCGGACCTGCGCGCCGGCGTTCTCGGCCCCGGCGGCGTCGATCTGCACCTGCAGCGCGGCGACTTCGGCGCGCAGGCCGCGCAGGCTGCTGCCGAGGCGGAAGGCTTCGTCGTAGTTGCCCTCGCTGCATTCGGCCGGGCGCGGCGTGCCGGCCAGCCCAGCGGCCCAGGCGGCGCGGGTGCTGCAGTCAGCGGCCACCGACGGGGCTTCCTCCTGCGTCACCGCGCGCGGTCCGGCGCAGGCGGCCAGGCCGAGGCAGAGCGTGAGCAGGACAAGGCGGTGCGGCATGCGGCGACTCCAGCGGGGATGGCTGGGTATGCTAACCCGCCAACCGACACGGACCGCACGCGCATGGACCACGCCCGCTGGCGCCTGGACGGCCAGGTCGCCCTCGTCACCGGCGCCAGCCTCGGCATCGGTCGCGCCATCGCGCGCGAACTGGGCGGCCTGGGCGCGGAGCTGCTGCTGGTGGCGCGCGATGCCGAGCAGCTCGAGCGCAGCTGCGACGAACTGTCGGCCGAAGTCCCAGGACGTTCCGTACTGGGCTTCGCCGCCGACCTCTCCGAGCCCGAGCAGCGCCTGGAGCTGTTCGACTGGGTGCGCGACCTCGGCCGCGGCCTGCAGATCCTGGTCAACAATGTCGGCGCCAACACGGTGCGTGCGGCGACCGACTACGACGACGCCGAATGGCGCGCGATCTTCGAGACCAACACCTTCGCCGCCTTCGAGCTCTCGCGCCTCGCGCATCCGCTGCTCGCCGCGCACGCCGCGTCCAGCATGGTCAACGTCGGCTCGGTTTCGGGTCTCACCCACGTCCGCACCGGCGCCGCCTACGGCATGAGCAAGGCCGCCCTGCACCAGCTCACCCGCAACCTCGCCTGCGAATGGGCCGGGGACGGAATCCGCGTCAACGCGGTCGCGCCCTGGTATATCCGCACCCGGCGCACCTCCGAGGCCCTGTCCGATCCCGATTACCTGGACGAGGTGCTCGACCGCACCCCCATGCGCCGCATTGGCGAGCCCGAGGAAGTCGCCGCCGCGGTGGCCTTCCTCTGCCTGCCGGCGGCCAGCTATATCACCGGCGAATGCATCGCGGTGGATGGCGGCTTCCTGCGCTACGGGTTCTGAGCGCCGCGCCCTGCCGTCGCCGGCCTGCTCCGGGCCCACTACGGCGCGGCCATCGACGTACGTTTCGAGGCCTTCCGCGTCGGCGGCGAATCGCTCGGCGCGATCGAACCCTATTCCCCGAACGGCAGCAGCACCGCGGAGAATCGCTGCGCCGGCGTGCGCGAGCCCGGTGGAATATCGCGTGTCCTGATAAACCCTACCAGCAGCGACTTAGAGCTCGACCCCGTGCAGGGTTGCCTGGGCAGGAAGCCACCGCAGGTGTGAGCGCTCGCGTTCCGGACTAAACTCCGGGAAAACACGAGAAACCACCATGCGCCCAAATCAAAACGGATTCCCGCAGGATACCGTGCGGTGTACCGCCGTCGCCGTCGCCGTCGCCGTCCCGTCTCGGTCCCGCCGCGCGCCGCTACTAGCCGCCCTGCTGCTCGGCCTCGCCACCCAGGCCAATGCCGTCAGCCTGAATCCGGACGGCCAGGGCCAGGTGCTGCTGTTTCCCTACTACACCGTCAACGGCGGGCTGGTGACGGTGATGAGCCTGACCAACCACACCGACCGGGTGAAGGCGGTCAAGGTGCGCTTCCTCGAAGCGCAGAACAGCCGCGAGGCGTTCGACTTCAACCTCTACCTGTCGCCCTTTGACCAGTGGACCGGTGCGCTGATCGATGCCGGCGAGGCCGAAG
>JANJTY010000184.1 GCA_024710865.1 Lysobacteraceae bacterium
TGGCTCGCGATCGCCCACAACGCGGCCGCGCAGGACTGCAACTGGACCGACGGCAAGGTCGGCGAAGGCGAACTCTTTCAGGGCCTGCGCAACTGGACGGTCGAGGAAGCGCAGCCCGGCACTTTCGAACCGGTCGACGAGATCGAGCGCCGCTGGCTCACGCTTTCGAACGGTGAGCGCATTTGTGATCTGAACGGCAACGCCTACCAGTGGGTGTTCGACGACGTCCAGGGCGACGAGGAAGGCATCGTCGCGCGGGATTTCGATGAGGCCTCGCCGGCGCTGCAGGCGCCGTTCCCGCGGATGACCAAGGGCATGGGCTGGCGCCCCATGGCGGGCGCGGATTGGTCCGGCGGCGCCCTCATCCGGGGCGGCTACTGGGGCTCGGACGCGCGTGCCGGCGTGTTCAGCCTCGGCTTCGGCTGGCCCGGCGTGTTCAGCCTCGGCTTCGGCTGGCCCGGCTACGAGCTCGGCGGCGTCGGCTTCCGCTGCACCAAGCCCATTGGTCTCTGATCCCTGGTTTCCGGTCACTGCGTAAGCGGTGACCGGCCCTCTCCGCACAAGGAATTCGCCATGCAACAAGCCACCGCATTCGCCGAACGCGACCCCGCGGCGCACGCCACCGAGCAGGGCCTGATTCACAAGTTCAACGTCAGCCGCGTCGACGGCCGCGACGCCCCCGGCGGTGATCGCCACGGCGCACGCTACTTCGTCCTCGACCTCGATCACGATCCGCACGCCAAGCCCGCGCTGCGCGCCTACGCCGAGTCCTGCGAGGACGACTATCCGCAGCTCGCTGCGGACCTGCTCGCGCAGATCGACCGCATCGAGCTCGGCGCCTTCGTCACCGTCCCCGAGACAACGCTCCCCTCCGGCGTGGTCGTGCAGGCCTTCCAGGTGAGCCAGTACCTGTGCAGCCAGACCAAGGACGGCGCTCCGTGGGTCGAGATCAACTATCACGATGCGCGTGCCGCCTGCGAACGCGCCGGCACGCGCCTCATCACCGAGACGCAGGCACTCGCCATCGCGCACAACATCGCGCAGCAGGACATCAACTGGACCGGCGGCAGGGTCGGCGAAGGGTCGATCTACCAGGGACTGCGCAAGGGCAGCGTGAGCACCGCTCACGGGCCGAGCTTTGAACCGCTCGACCCCGACGAGCGCCGCTGGCACCAGCTCAGCAATGGCGAACGCATCTACGACTTCGCCGGCAACGCCTTCACGTGGGTTTTCGATGACGTTCAGGGCGACGAGCGGGGCCTGACGACGCGCATCGCGTCCGACTCGATCAGCCTGACCACGGCGCCCTTCGCGTCACTTGAGAAGGGTATGGGCTGGCGTCCGGATGGTGCGCGGGATGGGTCCGGCAGCGCCCTCGTCCGGGGCGGCTGCTGGCTCTCGCGCTCGTCTGCCGGCGTGTTCTACCTCATCTACGCCTGGCCCCTCTACGAGGTCGGCGTCGTCGGCTTCCGCTGCACCAAGTAGCGCGGGTCTCTGAACCCTGGTCTCCGGTCACTGCGTAAGCGGTGACCGGCCGCACAGCACCTCAACCGCTCAACACCATGCACGACACCCACCCCACCACTACCGAGCAAACCGAATTCTCGATCCGCGCGTTCCGCGGCATCGAAGTCGGCCTTGGCCAGGCGGACCCGGTCGCGGCGATCGCCGCCAAGCTCGAGGCGCAGCACCCCGGCCACCTGATCCTGGTGCAGGCCGGCAAGTTCCTGCACGGCTACGACCGCAGCGCCTACGCCCTCAACATCCTCAAGCGCTACCAGCTCAAGCTCGTCGGCACCGCCACCGATCCGCACCTGCGCATCGGCTTTCCCGCCGGCAACTTCAAGCGCCGCCTGTGGCCGATGGTCGCCGAGTTCGGCATCCCCTACGTCGTCGCACTCGGCACGCAGGCGAGCGGCCACACCGTCTATGTCTCCGAGCAACCGTCCGGCAACGCCTCGGTGCTCGCCACCGTCACCAACGACCTCATCCGCGACACCATCGCCGACCTGCGCCAGCGCGGCGAACTCAACAAGGCCGCCGCCAAGCAGCTGCTCGCCCACCCCGACACTGCCGGATTCAAGCTCAAGAGCCACGCCCAGGACCTCGACACCTTGCTCCTGCAGGACGTGATCAAGATGCCGCGCGACGTGCGCACCACCTACGGCGAAACGCTGCGCGCGACGATGGCGCGGATCATGCGCGCCGTGTTCGCCTTCGGCCTCGAGGAGAACAAGCCCGCGCTTCTGTGCGCCCTCTCGGCGGACGTCGACCTCCTCAAGCACTACCTCACCCAGGCCCCGCGCCTGAGCCCGCTCAAGCTCAACTTCGAGCATCGCGCGGGCTCAGCCGTCGAGCTTGGCCGGCTGGTGGGCGGCCTCCTCAAAGCCCAGCAGGCGCAGCCATGACCGACAAGGGGAGCGCTCTGGAAGGTCCGGCAACGCCCTCATCCGGGGCGGCTACTGGAACTCGAACTCGAATGCCGGCGTGTTCAACCTCAACAACGACTGGCCCAACAACGAGAACGACAACGTCGGCTTCCGCTGACCCAAGGATTCACGGCCTGGACGTCGGCACTGCCGACGGGAGGTCCCTTCTTGGTCGAGCGCTTCCCGAGGCGATTGCCTCGAACGCACGGCGCAACAGCGCCCAACCGGGAACCGCCGCGGGGCCTACGGGCGCCGCGGTGGAACACGGTGACCAGCTTGCGCTCCTGTTCCCGCCCGTATTCATCACGGGACAGCGCTGCTTGCCCTTCATTGGGGGCGACAGTCTGAAACGATTGAGGGCACGCGGACTGCTCAAGAAAGGCCAGCCGATCTACCTGCTCAAGAACGGGGAGCTCCCTGTCATGACGTGGAGCGGCAGAGGCCAGCGTCCGGCATGGGTGCGTGATTGGCTCGCGAATGGCGGGACGCTCCACGAACTGTCGGCGGAAGAATGACCACCTTCGCCGAACTCACCACCCTCGACAACCTCTTCGCCTGCTGGCTCAAGGCGCGGCGGAACAAGGGCCGCTGCATCCGCATCCAGCGCTTCGCCGAAGACCCGCTGCGCTACCTCGCCACCATCCAGCAG
>JANJTY010000189.1 GCA_024710865.1 Lysobacteraceae bacterium
GCGCTACGCCATCGACGCCGGCAAGCTGCAGGCCGAGCTGGGCTGGCGCCCGTCGGTGAGCTTCGAGCAGGGCCTGGCGGCCACCGTGGACTGGTACCTCGAGAATCAGGACTGGGTGCAGCGCGTGCTGGACGGCAGCTACCGGCTGGAGCGCATCGGCCAGGCGGCCTGAGCCGCACCACCGCAACCGATCCAGGAAACGAACATGGCAGTCAACAAGGGCATCATCCTCGCCGGCGGCAGCGGCACGCGGCTGTATCCGATCACCAAGGGCGTCAGCAAGCAGCTGCTGCCGGTGTACGACAAGCCGATGATCTACTACCCGCTGAGCGTGCTGATGCTGGCCGGCATCCGCGAAGTGCTGGTGATCAACACGCCGCATGAGCAGGCCCTGTTCAAGACGCTGCTGGGCGACGGCTCGCAGTGGGGCATGCGCATCGAGTACGCGGTGCAGCCCAGTCCCGATGGCCTGGCGCAGGCCTTCATCATCGGCGAGGAGTTCCTAGCCGGGCAGCCGAGCTGCCTGGTGCTGGGCGACAACATCTTCCACGGCCACGGCTTCCGCGAGGTGCTGCGCCGCGCCGCGGGGCAGGACCAGGGCGCGACCGTGTTCGGCTACTGGGTGAAGGATCCGGAGCGCTACGGCGTGGCCGAGTTCGACGCCGACGGTCGGGTGATCGGGCTGGAAGAGAAGCCTGCCAAACCGCGCTCGAACTACGCCGTCACCGGACTCTACTTCTACGACGGGCGCGCGCCGGCGCTCGCGCGTGCGCTCAAGCCGTCGCCGCGCGGCGAGCGGGAGATCACCGACCTCAACCGCTGCTACCTCGACGAGGGCTCGCTGCGCCTGGAGCGCCTGGGACGTGGGTATGCCTGGCTCGACACCGGCACGCACGAATCCTTGCTGCAGGCCTCGAACTACATGGAAACGGTCGAGCAGCGCCAGGGCCTGCGCGTCTGTTGCCCCGAGGAGATCGCCTTCCTCAACCGCTGGATCGATGCCGACCGGATGCGCGAGCTGGCTCGACCCCTGCTCAAGAACGGCTACGGGCAGTACCTGCTGAACGTGATCGAGCACGGGGAAGTGGCGTGAAGCTGATCGAGACCGAACTGCCCGGCTGCGTGGTGGTCGAGCCGAAGGTGTTCGGCGATGCGCGTGGCTTCTTCTACGAACACTGGAACGCGCAGCGCTTCGCCGAGGCTGGACTCGACTTCCGCGTGGTCCAGAGCAACGTCTCCGGTTCGGCCCGCGGCGTGCTGCGCGGCCTGCATTACCAGTGGCCGAATCCGCAGGCCAAGTTCGTGAGCGTGCTGCAGGGCGAGGTCTGGGACGTCGCGGTCGACATCCGCCGTGGTTCGCCCAGCTTCGGGCAGTGGACGGCCGTGACCTTGAGCGCCGACAACCGGCGCCACTTCTTCATTCCCGAGGGCTTCGCGCACGGCTTCGTGGTGCTGTCCGACTTCGCCGTGTTCCAGTACCTGTGCAGCGCACCGTACGACGCCGCGGCCGACGCCGGCCTGCGCTGGAACGACGCGCAGCTGGCGATCGACTGGCCGGTGGCCGAACCGCTGCTCTCCGACAAGGATGCGCGCGCGCCCTTCCTGGCCGAGGTTGCCGAGGGGCGCCTGCCGGTCCACGCCGCATGAGCTGGCTGCTGACCGGCGCCGGCGGGCAGCTGGGCTTCGAACTGCAGCGCGTGCTGGCGCCGCAGGCCGACATCGTTCCCGCCACGCGGGATGGCCACCTGCCCGGTGGCGCCCACGGCGAAACGCTCGACGTGTCCCATCCCGTCAGCCTCGTGCCTGCGCTGGATCGCCTGCAGCCGCGCGTCATCCTCAACGCGGCGGCCTACACCGCGGTCGATCGCGCCGAGTCCGAGCCGGCCCTGGCCCTCGCCGTCAATGCCGAGGCAGTCGACGTCATGGCGCGCTGGTGCGCGGCCAACGACGCCCTGCTGCTGCACTGGTCCACCGACTACGTGTTCGATGGACAGGCCACAAGACCCTGGCTGCCTGGCGATCCCGTCGCGCCGCTCGGCGAGTACGGGCGCAGCAAGCAGGCCGGGGAGGCCGCGATCCGCGCCGCCGGCTGCCGTCACCTGATCCTGCGCACGGCCTGGGTGTATGCGGCGCGCGGGCACAACTTCCTGCGCACGATGTTGCGTGTGGGCGCCGAGCGCGACCGCCTGCGCGTGGTGGCCGACCAGATCGGCACGCCGACGCCGGCGCGCTGGATCGCCGCTGCCACCGCCGCCATCCTCGCGCGCCTGGGCGAAGGCGTGGGTGCGGACGATGCGCGCCTCGGCACGCACCATCTGGTGGCTTCCGGCCAGACCAGCTGGCACGGCTTTGCCGAGGCGATCTTCGCCGACGCGGTACGGGCCGGGTTGCTCGAACGCGCGCCTTCAGTCGAAGCCATCGCGACGGCCGACTATCCCACCCCGGCACGGCGACCGAACTGGTCGGTGCTGGATGCCTCCAGCCTGCGCGCTGCCTTCGGACTGCAGCTGCCGGACTGGCGTCGCGGCGTGGCCGAAGTCGTTGCCGAGCTGGCGCGTGGATGAGTTGCGCGGGCCGCAGCCAGCGGCGCGCCGCTTGGCGTGCACAGGGGCGGGTTGAAATGAATCGCGCGCAGGGTGCGCTTCTACCATCGGGTTTCGTTCCATCGACGGGCTTGCATCGCAGGCCATGAGGTTTCCATGCTGATTCCCGTGATCCTGTCGGGCGGCGCCGGTACCCGGCTCTGGCCGGTGTCGCGTTCGACCTATCCCAAGCCTTTCATGCGGCTGGGCGATGGCCCCTCGCTGCTGCAGCGTACGCTCGACCGCGCCATCACCGTGGCCAGCGGCGGAGAGGTTGTGACCGTTACCGCGAAGGATCATCACTTCCTGACGCGCGACGAGTACGGACGCCACCCGGACGCGGCCAGCGTGCACCTGCGCTTCCTGCTCGAACCGGCCGGGCGCAACACTGCGCCGGCCATTGCCCTGGCCGCGCTCGACATCGCGCAGCGGCACGGGCCGGCGGCCAAGCTGCTGGTGATGCCCTCCGACCATCTGGTCGCCGACCTCGGCGCGTTTTCGCATGACGTGGCGGCAGCGTCGGCCCTGGCCGATGACGGCTACCTCGTCACTTTCGGCATCCGCCCCGCGCATCCGGAAACCGGCTTCGGCTACATCCAGGCCGGGGGCTTCATTCCCGAGCGCGGCGGTCGCGTGATCGAGGCCTTCGTCGAGAAGCCCGACCGCGCCACCGCCGAAGCCTATCTCGCGGCGGGCAACTACTACTGGAACGCCGGCCTGTTCTGCTTTCGCGCCGATGCCTTCCTGGCCGCCTGCGAGGCGACCGCGCCGGAGGTCCTGGCCGCGGCGCGCGCCTGCTACGAATCGGCCGATGCCCGCGCCGAGCCGCTGGCCTTCGCGCGCGAGACCTTCCTGGCCCAGCCCGACATCTCCATCGACTATGCCGTGATGGAGCGCGCGAGTCGCCGCGCCGTGGTACCTGCCAGCTTCGACTGGAACGACATCGGTTCCTGGAAGGCGGTGAGCGAGCTGGGTGAAGCCGACGCCTCCGGCAACCGCGTGCAGGGCGGGGCAATCGTGATCGATGCGCAGGACTGCTACATCGAGGCCGGGCAGCGCCTGGTCGCGGCGGTCGGCGTGCGCAACCTGGTCATCGTCGACGCGGGCGATGCGGTGCTCGTTGCCGACCGCAGCCAGACCCAGCAGGTCAAGCAGGTGGTCGATCGGTTGCGCGCCGATGCGCACGATGCCGCCACGCACCATCTCACCGTGCTGCGGCCCTGGGGCAGCTACACCGTGCTGGAGGATGCCGAGGACTGCAAGGTCAAGCGCCTGACGGTGAAGCCGGGCGGCGTGCTCTCGCTGCAGATGCACCACCGCCGCAGCGAGCACTGGACCGTGGTGCGCGGCACGGCGACGGTGCGCGTGGGGGAGGAGACCTTCGATCTGCAGCGCAACCAGAGCACCTATATCCCGATGGGCACCCTGCACCGGCTGGAGAACCGCACCGGCCAGGAACTGCATCTGATCGAGACCCAGTGCGGCGACTACTTCGGCGAGGACGACATCGTCCGGCTGGAGGACGTCTACGGCCGCGTCTGAGCGGTCGGACGCCCCCATACCTCGGCCGGCATGACGCGCTGCGTCAGTCGTGGCTGACGCGCGGCGGCAGGTGGATGTCCTTGACCTGCGTCACGAAAGCGGCGATCGGTGCGGACGCGATCCGCCGTTCATTCCCTGAAATCGACCGTTCGTCCAGTTCGGACCGCCTCTGCGGGCGCTTGCAGGCCCCGTCCCCATAATCAGCGGAGTGGATCGGGTCGCGAGGATCGCGTCCCGGTGCCCGGTGAAGGAACAGGGGCCTTCCGGATGTTCCACGTCACGGCTTCCCACCCGTGACCGACGGCCGACGCGATCGCAGCGGTTTGCGATCGCGGACCCAACGGCGCGTTTGCACTGCCCCGGTTCCTCCGCACAGCTGCCACCTGGCCCGTGGCCTGCATTCTGATTTCGGGGGATCGATGAACAAGTTCGCGGTAGGTCCGATGCGCGCCCTGCGTGGCGCGCTCCTCGTCATGGCCGGCCTGCTGGGCGTGCCCGGTGCCGCGAGGGCGGCGCTGACGGTCACGCCCATCACCTGGGATGTCGTCGGCCTGGACTCGAACCGTCCGTTGACCTCGGGACCGAGCCTCTTCCCAGTCGGCGCACGCGTCTGCACGGACGTGCCGACGGTCAACGTGCAGACCACCCTGGTCTGGGAGTCGGCCAATGCCTTCATCGACATCCGGCCTGGATCGCTGACGCTGATTCCCTTCGCCTCGCTCGGCGCGGGCGAATGCGCGGATGC
>JANJTY010000213.1 GCA_024710865.1 Lysobacteraceae bacterium
GCGATCAGCACGTCGCGCTGATCGAAGGCATCGGCGATCGCCCGCGTCAGGCGCTGCTGCGCCTCGCGGGGAACGAAAGCATCGAGACGGCTGGCCAGGGCGCCGCCCTCGCTGAGGGCTTCGCAACTGGCTTGGGCAAGCTGTGACATGCCTACATTCTATTGATGCCGGGTACCGTGCAGGCGTCGAACTGCTGGCCGGCTTCGGCAATGGCGCGATCCAGCGCGGCCAGCTTCGCCGCCTGTTCGTCCAGTTGTGCCTGGTTGGGCCGCTTCAGCGGCGCCGACGCCAGTTCGCGGCGACGCTCGCGCACCTGGCGCACGGTCTCCCAATGCCGCCGGCACAACGGACCGACCGCGGAACCCAGCCCGGTCGCGCGCGCGGCGAACTGCTCGGCCTGGTCGGGCTCGCCCTGTGCGAGCGCGACTTCGGCGCGTTCCTGCAGCACCGCCGGATCGTCGGCGACGATGCCCAGCGCCAGGTCCAGCGCGGCGGCGGCGGCGGCGGGATTGCCCGCCGTCATGGCCTTGTCCGCGGTCGCGCGCAGATCCTCGACCTCCGGATCGCGCAGCGGCTGGACGTTGAGCTCGCGATCATCGCCGCCCTGCGCGGCCTTGTGCACTGCCGCCAGCATCTGCGCCGGCGTGCGCACGGCGACCGCGGGTGCTTCGGGTTCCGGTGGCGCGGTGACGCAGGCGGCCAATGAAAACATGGCGATGACCAGGACGGTGGTGCGGGGGAACAACAACTTCATCTTCATGGCGGTGATGCGGGTGGGGGAGTGTCTTCGGCGGCAGGCGCCTCGTCGGGTTTCCGATCCAGGCCGAACCAGCTGCGCCAGCCGCCGCTTTCTTCTTCCGGCATCGGGGTTTCGATCACGCAGGCGCTGTAGGCGGGCGCGAAGCCGGCCACGAACGGCAACTGGCGCGCGCCGGGGCAGCCGGGATCGGTGGTGTTGGAACCCACCACCCATTGCCAGTCCAGGCCCTTGCCGGACACGTTGAGCGGCGCGCTGGGCAGGCGCGCGAACAGGTTCGACCACACCCGCATGCCGCCGGTGGCGCCCTGCAGGCCGGTCTGTTCGTTCTTGTCGTTGCCCATCCAGACCACCGCGAGGTGATCGCCGGTATAGCCGGCGTACCAGCTGTCACGGCCATCGTTGCTGGTGCCGGTCTTGCCGGCCGACTGCAAGCGACCCAGGCCGTCGCCGAGCAGTCGCCGGCCGGTACCGTTGCTCACCACTTCCTGCAGCGCCACGCTGATCAGGTTGGCGGCGATGGAATCACCTTCCTGCGCGGGCGCGGGTGTCTTGTCGTAGCGCTTGAGCAGCTTGCCGTTGGGATCCAGCACGCCGCGCACCGCGTGCAACGGCTGGATTTCGCCACCCGAGGCGAGGAACTGGTACAGCTGCGCGATCGCATAGGGGCTCTGATCGGTCGAACCGAGGATGAGCGCCGGATTGGCGTCGGCCTTGACACCGGCCAGCACGCGCAGCAGTTCGGCCAGCCGTTCCGGATCCACCTTCATGCCGATGCGCACGGTGGCCTGGTTGTACGAGCGCGCGAGCGCGTCGATCAGGCGCACGGTGCCGTGGCTGCGGTTGTCCGCGTTGCCCGGCGTCCAGCGCCGGTTGCGCCCCAGTTGCACGGTGACCGGCGAATCATCGACCCAACTGGCCAGCGAATAGGTATCCGGTTGTGCAAGCGCGAGCAGGTATACGAACGGCTTGAGCAGCGAACCGACCGGGCGCTGCGCTTCCACCGCGCGATTGAAACCCGGCTGCGACACATCGCGGCTTCCCACCACCGCCAACACGTCGCCGTCATGCACGTCGGTCACCACCACGCCGGCCTGCAGCGGCGGCCGGCGTTTGTTCTCCAGCGCCTTGATCGTGCGGGTGACCGCGCCTTCGGCGTAAGCCTGCGCGGAGGGCGACATGCCGGTCAACACGCTCAGGCCGGCGCCCTGCAGCGCGCTTTCCGGATAGTCGCGCGCCAGTTGCCGGCGGACCAGGTCCACATAGGCGGGGAAACGGTTGGCCGCCGCCATGCCGGGAGTCTGGGTGACGCCCAGCGGCGCGGCCAGCGCGCGCTTGTATTCCTTCTCGTCGATGAGCTGCGTTTCCAGCAGCTTGCCCAGCACGAAATCGCGACGCCCCTTCGCCCGCTCCGGGTTGCGGCGCGGATCGTAATAGGAAGGTCCCTTCACCATGCCGATCAGCAGCGCGACCTGTTCGGTGGTCAGCGAATTCAGATCCCGGCCGAACCAGAACTCGGCGCCCGCGGCAACGCCGTGGATGGCCTGGCTGCCACGCTGGCCGAGATATACCTGGTTGAAATAGGCCTCCAGGATCGTGCTCTTGTCGTAGCGCGCCTCCAGGATCAGCGCGAACAGGATTTCATTGAACTTGCGCGAGGGCGTGACTTCCTTGCCGATGCCCAGCAGGCCGCTGCGGGCCAATTGCTGGGTCAACGTGCTGGCGCCCTGGCGGGTCTCGCCACCGGAACGCAGGGTCACCCAGACCGCGCGCGCGATGCCGCTCAGATCGATGCCGTGGTGATCCTTGAAGTCGCGGTCCTCGACCGCCTGCAGGCCGGTCACCAGCAGCAGCGGGACTTCCTTCAACCGGACCAGCCGGCGCTCCTCCTGCTTCTGCCCGTACAGGGTGGCGATGCGCGCCGGATCCAGCCGCGCGCGACGCAGGGCCTTCTTGCTGGCGGCGTCGCGGACACTGGCCACGCGGCCACCGGACAGCACGACTTCCAGGCGGCGCGCGGGGACGGCGCCGTCCACGTCGTTGAAGCCCCGGCTGGAAATGCGCCAACGTCCGCCTTCGCGGCGGTAGCTGCCCTCGCGCGTGCCGTCGCCTTCGCGGTACGCCGCGGCGTCCAGTTCCGTCTTCAGCGTGCTGGCATCCAAGGCCAGGCCCGGGGCCAGCTCCAGCGGACGCGCGTACACCCGCGTCGGGATCTGCCAGCGCAACTGGCCAAAGCGCTGCCCCACCTCATGGTTGAGGTACAGCGAATAGGGAATCAGGAACCCCCGTCCGAGGCCGATGGCCGCCAGCGTCCAGGTGACGATGCGGCGGCGCCACTGCGGGGACGCGGAATCGTCGAGGGTGTCGTCTTCGTCGTAATCGATCTGGGCCACGGCATGGGACAATGGAGGGCGTCGCCCTGGTGGCGTCGAGTCTAACCCAGCCGCCCGTCCGCCCCCGCGGCGTGCGGGGGCCGCAGCAACCGTACGGTGGGAGTCCCTTCAGCATGCCGATGTCGCCGGCCGAACTCCGGTTCCTGGTCAACCGGGCGACGGGCCTGTTCCACCGCGGAGTGACCAGCTTGCGGACCCGGGGTCTGCGGGCGTCCTGGCACCGGGTTTTGAAGCAGTTTCAGCGCGTACCGGTGTCGCAGCGGCCGGCACTCTACCTGCCTGCGCCGGCGGCGTTCACGCCCTTCGCCGTGCCGTGCGGTGCCGCACCGCGGGCCAGCCTGGTCATTCCGGTGTTCAACCAGTTCGAGCACACGCTGCGCTGCCTGCGCGCCTTGGCCGAGCATCCGCCGGCAATGGCCATCGAGGTGATCGTGGTGGACGACGGCTCGTCCGACGAAACCGCGGCACTGCTGCCGCAGGTGCAGGGATTGCGCTACCACCGGCGCGCGGCCAATGGCGGATTCATTGCCGCCTGCAACGACGGCGCGGCGTTGGCGCATGGCGAGATGCTGGTGTTCCTCAACAATGACACCGTGCCGCAGCCGGGATGGCTGGAAGCGTTGCTTGGCACCTTTTCGCAGCACGCCAATGTCGGTCTTGCCGGTGCGAAACTGGTGTACCCCAACGGCCTGCTGCAGGAAGCGGGCGGATGGGTGTTTTCGGACGGCAGCGCCGCCAACCGCGGGCGCTTCGAGTCGCCCGAGGACCCGCGATTCAACTACGTCCTGGACGTGGACTACTGTTCCGGTGCCGCAATAGCGCTTCCGCGCCACCTGTTCGCGGCCCTCGGCGGTTTTGGCGACGAGTTCCGGCCCGCCTATTACGAAGACACCGACCTCGCCTTCAAGGTCTGCGCCGCTGGCCACCGGGTGTTGTACCAGCCGCAATCCGTGGTGGTGCACATGGAGGGCGTGACCTCCGGCACCGACCTCCGCACCGGGCCGAAGGCCTACCAGGTGCGCAACCAGCAGACGTTTGCGGAAAAGTGGCGCGAGGTCCTCGCCCACCACGCGGAACCTGGCGCATCCGAAGATCGCAGCCGCCTCGCGGGCCAGCGTCGCGTGCTGGTCATCGACGAACATGTGCCGCAGCCGGACCGCGATTCCGCGTCGCTGCGCCTGGTCAACATGATGCGGTTGTTCATCGACGAAGGTGCCCATGTCACCTTCCTGCCGGCCGGACCGGATCACGCCGGCGAACACATCCGCTCATTGCAGGCGCTGGGCATCGAGGCCTGGCACGCGCCGTTCGCCCAGACCCTACCCGC
>JANJTY010000301.1 GCA_024710865.1 Lysobacteraceae bacterium
GGACACCGGCCCCGGCATCGCGCCGGACGAGCGCGAGCGCGTGTTCGAGGACTTCTACCAGATCGGCAATCCGGCCCGCGACCGCAGTCGCGGGCTCGGACTGGGGCTCTCGATCGTGCGCCGCACCGCGCGCCTGCTGGATGTACCGCTGACCTTGCACAGCGAGCCCGGTCGCGGCACGCGCTTCGAACTGCTGCTGCGCACGGTCGATGCGCCAGACCGCGTGGCAGCCGCGATGCCGACCCCGGCCGGCGATGACGCCAGCGACGCGCCCGAATTCCCGAACCTGCGCGTGCTGGCGATCGATGACGAGGACGAGATCCTCGCCGCGCTGGCCGCGCTGCTGCCCACGCTCGGTTGCGAACTGCGCGGCGCGCACGGGCTGGCCGAGGCCGAGGCCGCCCTGGACGCCGGTTTCGCGCCGCAGCTGCTGCTGGTCGATCATCGCCTGCAGGGCGAGACCGGCCCGGCCGTGATCCAGGCCCTGCGCGGTCGCCTCGGGCCGGTTCCGGCCCTGATCGTGACCGGCGACACCGCGCCGCAGGACCTGCGCAGCGCGCTGGGCAGCGGCATCCGCGTGCTGCACAAGCCGCTCGACGGCCACGTGCTGGCCGCGGCGATGCGCGAGGTGACCCAGGGCGCGCCAACCTGAACGCCCGCGGCGCGGGTTTCACCGCCGCGCGCGCCGGCCTCGGCTAGCCTTCCGCCATGGACTCCCTCTCGCAGATCCTCCTCGGTGCCGCCACCGCCGCCGTGGTCGCCCCCTCCGGCCACCGCCGTCGCGCGCTCCTGCTCGGCGCGGCGCTCGGCACCCTGCCCGATCTCGACGTGCTGATCGCCTATGGCGATGCCGTGCGCGACATGACCTTCCACCGCGGCTTCAGCCACTCGCTGTTCGTGCTGGCGCCCTTGTCCGTCCTGCTCTGGGGTCTGCTGCAGTGGCGCTGGAAACCCGCGCGCGCGGCGCCGGCGCGCTGGCTTGGCGTGCTCGCCCTGCCCCTGCTCACCCACCCGCTGCTCGACAGCCTCACCGTTTACGGCACACAGCTGTTCTGGCCGCTGCAATCCGCGCCTGTCATGGGCGGCAGCGTGTTCATCATCGATCCGCTCTACACCCTGCCCCTGCTGGTCGGCGTCGTGCTGGCCTGGCGTGCCGCGGCCGATGCAGCCGTGCGCCGCGCCCTGCTCGGCGGTCTGCTGCTCAGCACGGCCTACCTCGGCTGGGGCCTGGCGGCGCAGGCCCGGGTCGATGCGATCGCGGCGCGCAGCCTGGCCGGGAGCGGGCTGGAGCAGGCGCCACGCCTCGTTGTGGCGGCGCCCTTCAACACCCTGCTGTGGCGCGTCGTGGTGCTGACCCCGGAGGGCTACCTCGAAGGCCTGCACTCGCTCGTCGCCGACGCCGGCCAGATCCGCTTCGAGGCGCACCGCTTCGAGCGCGACCTGCTGCAGGAGGCCGGCGGACTCTGGGCGGTGCAGCGCCTGCTCTGGTTCTCGCACGGCTTCCAGCGCGCCGATGTCCACGACGGCGAGCTGGTGCTCTCCGACCTGCGCATGGGCCAGCATCCGGTGTTCTTCTTCCAGCACGCGGTGGCGCGGCGCGCGGACGGGCGCTGGATCGCGGGCGACAATCGCCAGCTGCCGGTCTCGCGCATCGAGGACGGCCAGCTGGCGACACTCTGGCAGCGCATCTGGCGTTCCGAACCGGGTGGTGCAGCCGGCAGCGGCGCCCCGGCCAGCAACTGAGCGGCACCGTTCGGCGCCGGCTGGCGCAGCACGGCATGGATCGGCGTAGGTCGGTGTAGGTCGGCGTCGGTCGGCTCAAGCCGCGCAGCGGCATCGCCGACGTTCCCGCAGCGGCCTGGCGGACGACTTCGCAGCGGCCGAGCCGATCCGGACGCTCCCGCACCCGCCTCGCTCAGCCCAGAGCCACCCGCCACGGCTCGGCGCCCGCTTGCGCGCGATGGAACTCCGCCGCCAACCGCCAGTTGCCGTGCGCGCGCTGCGCGCGCAGCAGCACGAAGCCATCGCCCGGCGGCGGATACTCGGTCTCGACCCGGCAGCGATACGAGCGCAGCCCGGCGCCGGCATCGACCTCGAACTCGAAGGTCTCGTGCGTCCTGAACTGCGCGGGGCGCGCGTTGGCGAAGGGATAGGGTGCGAACAGGGCCGGGCAGTGCAGCGAGTGCACGCTTGCCGCGGGCAGGCTGGCGTCGGCGCGTTGCAGCGTGATCCGAGCCAGGCAGCCGAGGTGCTCGTCGCCGGACAGGAACACGAAGCGACGATCGGGCAGCTCCGCGAACAGGGCCAGCAGCCGGTGCAGCGAGGCCGGATAGCCGTCCCAGCCATCCGAATGCAGGGCCGCATCGGCGTCCTCGGCCACGCGCAGCGTTCGCGGCAGCGGCATCGCCGGCGAGACCAGCAGGCTGGGCGCGTCCGTGGGCGCAGCGCGCATCCAGGCGTCCAGTGCCTGCCATTGGGGCTTGTCGAGCAGCTGCGCCTGCGTGATGGTCTCGGCGCGGCGTGCCTCGCGCGTGGTGCGGGTGTCGATCAGGAACGCGCGCAGGCCGGAGTCGGGGCAGGTCCAGTCGAACCAGATCGGCGCACCAGGCTGCGCGTCCCTGCGGCACGCGCGGATGAAGTCGCGCATGGCCGCTTCCATCAGGGCGCGATGGGCCGGAGCCTGCGGGTGCCCATCCGGCAGCGGCTCCCAGTTGTCGACGATCTCGTGGTCGTCGGGCAGGCTGAGCACCTCGCGCAGCATGGACTGAATGTCCTGAAAGCCCTGGGAAGAGCGCATGGCGTGGTAGGCCTCGCGGCGCGCGGTCTGCGGCGAGGCCGGATCGAACAGCCCGGCGGTGGCATCGGCGTAGATCTGGTCGCCGGCCAGGATCAGGTGGCGGATCGAACGATCCCGCGCGCACAGGTCGCCGAGCCGGTGCAGCGCGCGTTCGGCCAGTTCGCGGTCGAGCAGGCCGGCCGGATACTGGCAGCTGGCCAGAGCGAAGCCGATCGCATCGAGCGCTTGCGCGGAGGCGCTCACGGGCGGCGCACCGGTCCACAGCCACGGGCCAAGGGACTGTGCATGCGGAGAAACTCCGCTGCGGCCACGGCGATGTCGAGCGCGCTCAGCGGCTGGGACGCGAGTTTCTCCAGGGCCTTTTCGAAGTCGTTCGCGCCAACTTCCGCTGCGAAGTCCCGCTTGAACGTGGCCGCATCGCTCGGGCCCGTGGCGCGCGCCAGCCAGTCGTCGATTCGGTACTGCACCCGGGAACGGAAC
Organism: Lysobacteraceae bacterium; assembly: GCA_024710865.1. Taxonomy (GTDB): domain Bacteria; phylum Pseudomonadota; class Gammaproteobacteria; order Xanthomonadales; family Xanthomonadaceae; genus JANJTY01. The sequence continues at coordinate 3,278 of JANJTY010000301.1, forward strand.
AGCGGCGTGTTGCTGCGGAAGATCAGGACCGGAAGCGCCCAGTGGACCGAACCCGGCCAGGGCAATCCAGCGACGCGGATGGGCGTATCCGGTGGCGTGGCGAACGGGCGGGCCTTGGCGAGGATCTGCGCGGCCTCGGGCCTCCGCACCGGCTTGCCCGCGTGTTCAAGCAGGAAGAAGCGGTCGTCGCTGGCGGTGGCCAGCAGCGGAACCAGCAGCACCGCCGAGGGTCGGCCGAGTCTGACATCCCACCCCAGATCGAGGACCAGTTCACCGCCCTCGAAGCGTGCCGTGCCGGCAAGGTCGGCGTTGTGGGCGGCGGCTCTCCAGCCGCCAAGATCGATGCTCATGGCTCAGGACTCCTCAAGAAAACGACGGATGCGCAGGTAGACCTCCGGCGCGCGACGGCCAACCAGGCTGTCCTGATGGCCGAAGCCCCCCAGACGCTCGGCCCGGGCCTGCGCATGTCCGGTCAGATAGTTGCGCATCGCCTCTTCGGTGACGGGATCGATCAGTCCGTTCTGGTCCGCATGCAGGCTGAGCACGCGGCCGGGCAGGCGCTCGCGCATGCGCTCTTCGGCCGTGTAGTAGCCGCGCCCGCGCGCGTCGGTGGCCCGGCGCCCGCCGACGAAGCGGATCACCTGGGTGATGGTCTGCACGTTGAGCGGGCCGAAGAAATCGTCGATGCGGTCGAGCACGGCCGGGTCCATGTCGGCGAGCTTGAAGGTCACGCCGTAGAGCGCGTCCATGCGGTGCCGGACCGAGACCCAGGGCAGCACCGCGCCGGCCGGGGTGTAGGGGTTCTCCAGTTCGAACTCCCCCTTCGGATAGGGGATGGTGGCGAACAGGCGGTCGAGCAGTTCGTCCAGGGCGCCCGGCTTGCCCTCGGGACGGAAGCGGTACTGCGCCAGCGGCAGGTAGTGCTGCAGGTAGTGCATGACGTAGGCGCGCAGCACGTTGGCCGGCGCCAGCACCAGACTGGGGCCGACCTGCGACAGCACCAGGCGGCGGATGCGTTGCGGCAGCTCCACGCGCTGCGCCACGTAGACGTCGTGCGGCTCGTCCTCGCCCTGCCGCGTCGGGTAGTCGCCGAGCAGGGCCAGGCCGAGCATGGCCGCACCCATGCAGTGCGCCACCACGTCGACCTGGGCCGCGCCGGTTCGTTCCAGCACGCGCTCGATCGCGAGCGGGATGTCGGCATAGCCGATCTGCTCGAAGGTGAACGGGTGGGTCGCGCCGGGCAGACCGCAGCTGCTGCGCAGGTCCAGCACCCAGGCGTCGCGGCCATGGCGGGCGAGGTGCGCGGCCAAACCACCCTCGGGCAGGGCCGGATGCGCGAAGGTGGTGCCGCTGGCGCTGTAGCCATGGATCAGCAGCACCGGCGTCGGGTCCTTCGCTACGCCGAGCGGGCGGTACCGGCTCAGGCGGGCCCGGCATGGCGCCGCTGGATCGTCCGCCGGCGGCCGCACGTAGAGTCTGATCCGTTGCGGCTCTCCCAGGTCCGGCAGGGCGCCGGGCAGGCGGCGCCTGTCCGGCATGCCGGGCTTCGCGGGCTGCCAGGGTGGGTCCAGCGCATCGGGCTTGCGGAAGCTCAGCAGGTGCACGTCCAGCAGCAGGCGGCCGAGGTAGGCGGCGAAGGCGCCGAGGTCGGCCAGCGCGGTCGGCATGTCCTGCATCCCGACCAGCTTGAGCAGCGGGCCGGTGTTGCGGTTGAAGTAGGTCGGATCGACGCAGAGCTCGACGCTCGAGCCCGGCGCCAGACCCGGCAGCGACTCCATCCGCACCTGCATCAGCTGCTGCCAGGGATTGGCCGCGAGCGCGTAGGTGAAGGTCTTGTGCCCGCGCAGTTCGGTCGCAGGCAGGCTGGTGGGATCGCGCGGGTGCTCGTCATCCCCCGCCTGCATCGGCGCGAGGCGCAGCACGTAGTCGAGGCGGCGCTCGTCGCCGGCGCGCGAGGCCTGGGCCCAGAGCAGGGGCAGCAGGCGCCAGGAGCCGCCCGGCTCCATCGCGTTCGGCCTGGCCGCGAGGTCGAAGCGGGCCAGCAGGGACTGGATCGCGTGCTGCAGGCGACGCGGCACCCGGCGCAGCGACTGCACCAGGTCGCGCCGACCGCGGTTGATCCACCAGGCATGCAGGGCCCGCCGCCGCCGCTGCCAGGGCGTGGACGGCGCGTGCGCGAACAGGCCGAAGCGACCCTCGACCCGCGCCACGCGCCAGGGCGTGCGCGGGTCGCGCCGCCCCAGCTCGGCTGCATCCTCCGGGTGGTACAGACGCAGCCGGCTGCGCGCCGGGTCGAACGGCACTTCGCGTGGGCCATCGTGGCGCATCAGCGCGCGCAGCTCGACTGGCTGCGAGCGCAGCTCCAGCTCGATGGCGTAGTCGCGCCGGCCCTCGCCCAGGTCGAGCGTCGCGCTGCCCTTGAGCAGTTCGGAGACCTCGACCATCGTCGGCTTCGCCCGCAGCGCGCCGGGGGCGGCGTCGAAGCGCGGGCGCACCCGCCGTTCCTGCGCGGGCGGCGCCGTGGGTGGCTCCAGTCGCCAGACCTCGCTGCGCAGGCCTTCGGCCGCGCGCGCCGCGAGGCAGGCGATGCTGAGCGCGGGATTGATGCCGAGCGCGCAGGGCACGATGCTGCCGTCGAGCACGACCAGGTCGTCGTACACCGCCGCGCCCTGGCCACGGAACACGCGGCCGAGGTGGTCGACCACGCCCTGGCCGGCATCCTCGCCCATGCGGCAGCCGCCGAGCGGGTGCACGGTGAGCTGCGGCCCGCGCGCGTCGCCGAACATCGCCTCCAGATCCGTGCCCAGCGGCCGCCAGAGCGGGTTGGCCAGCACCCGTCCGCCCAGGCCACCGCGTCGTGCCAGGGCCTGCAGGCGATCGAGGCGCGCGGCAAAGCGGGGGTCTGCGCGCAGCTCGGGCCAGGACACGGTCAGCACGCCTTCGCCGGGACCTTGCGGCGAGGGCGCGGGGTCGGTGTCCAGCTGCAGGCGTCCGCCCGCATCGTCGGGCCCGATCACCGCCAGCAACAGGGTACGGTCGCGCCGTGCCGGGTCCAGGGCGCAGGCGTCCTGCCAGGCATTGGACCCGCCGTAGCGGTTGCGGTCGGATTCGCCCAGCCGGCCCAGACTGAGACTGGTAGCGACGATCTCCTCGTAGGCGCGGCACAGGGCGGCCGGCACGCCCAGGTCCTGCAGCACGAAATCGCGCGCGGGATCGCCGCTGCGCAGGTCGATCGAACGCGTGATGGTGGGCCCGACCGCGCGCTCGCCCGGCTCGACGTCCTCGCGCGCGGCGCCGTTGACCGCCTGCCTCGTGTCCGCGACCGCGGCGATGGCGTCGCCATTGGCCGAGAAGCCGGCGCCGAGCATGGACTTCGACAGCGACAGCCCTGCCTTCGCCGAACGCATCAGGATCTCGGTCGAACCGAAGCTGCCCGCCGCCAGCACCACGCGCGCCGCGCGCAGCCGCAGCGGCCCGCCCTGGCGCTGGCGCAGGTGGGCGTCGGTGTGGAAGACGTCGAGCTCGAAGCCGCCGCCCTCCAGCGCCCGCAGCCGGTCCACCGCGGCGCCGGTGACGATCTCCACCCCCGGACGTTGCGCGGCCGCGGCCAGCAGGGTGAGGTCGAGCGAGGCCTTGGCGCCGTGGTTGCAGCCGGTGAGGCAGTCGCCGCAGCCGATGCAGGCCCGCATCGTCACGCCCTGCGCGTTGGGTCCCTGGGACTTGGCCACGCTGACCGGCGGCTTCTCGCAGGGCAGCGTGTGCGCGAGCCTCTCCATCGCGGTCGAGCGCGCCGCACCCTCGGGCACCGGCGTCGCGCCCAGTTCGGCCTGCAGGGCCCGGCCCCGCGCCGCCATCGCCTCGGCCTCGGCCCGGATCGGCGCCGGCCAGCGCGCATCGCTCCAGACCGAGGCATGCGGCAGCGCCATCACCCCGGCATTGATCAGCGAACCGCCGCCCAGGCCGTTGCCGAGCAGGGCATGCACATCGGGGCCGAGGCGGATGTCGAACAGGCCGGTGCGCACGCCCTGCGGGGCGTCCGAACCTTCCAGGGTGAAGCGCACGTGCCCGGCGAGATCGGCGAAGCGGCCCGGAAAGGCGCCGGCCAGGTATTCCCTGCCGCGCTCGAGCAGGGCGATGCGCAGCGGGCGCCCGCCCATGCGCCAGCCGGCCAGGCGTTCGAGTGCGACCGCGCCGCCGTAGCCGCTGCCGACGATGACCAGGTCGAAGTCGAAGCCGCCCTGGTCCTGCGTGCGGCGTTCGGGCAGCGCCCGGATCAGGCGCTCCAGGCCGTGCGACAGCCAGCGGCTGGCCCGCGTTTCCTCCGCCTGCGCTGCACCCGCCTCGTGCATCGGCTTCCCCTGTTGCCCGGCGTGTGGCGTGGCTGCCGGTCCTGCCCGCGATCAAGCCCGATCCCCGACCGTCTGGCAATGCCCCGGATGGGGGAGCCGGCCCGACCATGACTTCCTGCCTTGATCGCGCCGCGCTTCCATCGCACCCTGCGGCGGATGAGCGACCGTCTGCAGCGCTGGTTCAACGTCCGCCGCGGGGAGTGGGTGCCGGTGGCGCTCGCGGTGCTGTTCTTCTTCTGCGTGCTGACCGCGCTGATGGTGATCCGGCCGGCGCGCGATGCGCTCGGCATGCAGCGCGGGATCGAGGCGGTGCGCTGGCTCTTCCTCGGCACGGCCGTGGTCACCCTGCTCGCCAACCCGGTGTTCGGCTGGCTGGTCGCGCGCTTCCGGCGCCTGCAGTTCATCGCCGCCACCTACGGTTTCTTCGCTGCCGGCCTGCTCGGCTTCTTCGCCTTGCTGAGTCTCGCGCCGCAGGCGGTGGGCGAGGTCAGCGGGCAGGTGTTCTACGTCTGGTTCAGCGTCTTCAACCTGTTCGCGACGATGCTGTTCTGGGCCCTGATGGCGGACCGCTTCTCGCTCGAACAGAGCAAGCGCTTCTTTCCGCTGATCGCGGTCGGCGGGACGCTGGGCGCGATCGCCGGGCCCTGGCTCGCCGGCCTGCTGGCGCAGCCGCTCGGCACCGCCGCCCTGCTGCCGGTCGCGGCCGGCTTCCTGCTGCTGTCCGTGCTGTCCGCGGTCGGTGTGGCAAGGCTGCAGCCCGATCGGGCCAGCGCGGACGCCGAGGCGCCGCCCGCGGTGGACGAGGCCGCGCGCATCGGCGGCAGCGCCTGGCAGGGCCTGCGCGCGACGCTGCGCTCGCCCTACCTCGCCGGCATCGCGGCCTACGTGCTGATCCTGGCGGTGATGGTGACCTTCCTCTACTTCACCCGCCTGCAGATGGTGGCGGCGCTGGGCGAGGACCTCGACCTGCGCACCACCTGGTTCGCGCACATCGACCTCGCCACCCAGGTCGCGACCCTGGTCCTGCAGGCGGTGCTGGCCGGGCACCTGATGCGCCGCCTTGGCGTGGCCTTCACGCTCGCCCTGTTGCCCTTGACCGTGGCGCTCGGCTTCATCGGCCTGGCCATCGTCGGCTCGATCGCGGCCCTGGTCGTGTTCGAGGCGGTGTTCCGCGCGGTGCAGCGCGCGGTGATGCGGCCGGCGCGCGAGACGCTCTATACCGTGGTCGGCCGCGAGGACAAGTACAAGGCCAAGGCCTTCGTCGACACCTTCGTCTACCGCGGCGGCGACGTGCTCGGCGCGCAGACCGAAGGCCTGCTCGCGCGCCTCGGCATGGGCCTGGCGGCGCTGGCCAGCGTCGCGGTGCCGCTGGCCCTGGCCTGGGCCGCGCTCGGGCTCTGGCTGGGCCGCACCCAGCAGCGCCTGGCCGCCGCGCCGCGCGACGTTTCCACCACGCCACCGGGAGCCTCGCCATGATCACCCGCCGTCAATCCCTCACGCTTGCCCTCGCCAGCGCCGCCGCGCTCGGCCTGCCGCTCGGAAGACTCCTTGCAGCCAGCGAACGCGGCCCGATCCTGACCCGCGCCATCCCGTCCTCGGGCCAGCGCATCCCGGTGGTCGGCCTGGGCAGTTCGGCCACCTTCGCCCAGGTCGCGCGCAGCGAGGATGTCTCGGCCCTGCGCGAGGTGCTGTCGGCCCTGCTCGAACACGGCGGCAGCGTGTTCGACACCGCGCCCTCCTATGGCGAATCCGAGAAGGTCGCCGGCGCCATCGCGCGCGAACTCGGCGCCACCGAGCAGGTCTTCTGGGCCACCAAGCTCAAGGTCGCCGCGCGCGGCGGCAGCGCCGACCCGGCCGCGGCCAGGGCCCAGGTCGAGGCCTCCTTCGGCTTCCTCGGCAAGACCCCGCTCGACCTGATCCAGGTGCACAACCTGGGCGACCTGGCCACCCAGCTGCCGATCCTCAAGGCGCTCAAGGCCGAGGGCCGCATCCGCCACCTCGGCGTCACCACCACCTTCGCGCCCCAGTACGAGGAGCTGGTGAAGCTGATGCGCGCCGAGCCGCTCGACTTCATCGGCATCGACTACGCCATCGACAACCGCGTCATGGAAGAGACCGTGCTGCCGCTGGCGCAGGAGCGCGGCATCGCGGTGATGGTCTACCTCCCCTTCGGCCGCACCCGCCTGTGGGAGCGCGTGCGCGGCCAGGCCCTGCCGGACTGGGCGGCCGAGTTCGACGCCGCGAGCTGGGCGCAGTTCTTCCTCAAGTGGGTGCTCTCGCACCCGGCGGTGACCGTGGTCACCCCGGCCACCAGCAAGGCCAAGCACATGATCGACAACCTCGGCGCCGCCTACGGCCGCCTGCCCGACGCCGGGCAGCGCGAGCGCATGGCGGCGCACATCGCGGCGCTGCCGGGCTAGTGATGATGCGGTTCGCTGCGCACATCGACATCCTGCAAGGCTGCAGCGCGTAAGGACTCGCTTCGTAAGGTGCCGGTGAGCGCAGCGAACCGCATCGCGGCAACGCTGGGCGCTGACACGCGCTGAGGGCCTGCGCCGGATGAACCGCGCCTGCACCGGCGCAGGCGCCGCGTTGACCGGCACCGCGCCCCGGGCTAAGGTCGGCCCACAAACCAGACCCACGGGCGGAACGCGCGAGCGCTCCGCCCGTTTTGCTTTTCCGGAGCCCGCGCATGAACGCCACCCCCAGCCTGATCCTCTCCGCCCGCGACTGCCGTCGCATCGAGGCCCTGCTCGCCTCGCCGCAGGGCGAGGCCTCGCCCGTGGCCGCGGCGCTGGAGGCCGAGCTGCTGCGCGGCGACGTGCGCGAGCCCGCCGACCTGCCGGCCGATCTGGTGACGATGAACTCCGAGGTGATCTGCCGCGACGAGTCCAGCGGCGCCGAGCGCCGCCTGCGCCTGGTCTATCCGGACCAGGCCGACGCGGCGGCCGGCAAGGTGTCGGTGCTGGCCCCGGTCGGCGCCGCCCTGCTCGGCCTGCGCGTCGGCCAGTCGATCGACTGGCCGCTGCCGGGCGGACGCAGCGCGCGCCTCACCGTCACCGCCGTGCCCTACCAGCCGGAGGCCGCGGGGCTGGCGGAGTAGGTCGGCGTTCCCGGCGGTCGCTTTCCCGCTCGAAAAGCGACCCCCTCCCGACCTCCCCCTTCGCTGCGCGAAAGGGGAGGAGACCAGCGGCGACCGCTTGCTGGAACCCCGCTCTGCTCCTCGCCTTTCGCGCAGGGCAGGAGGGGAAACCAGCGGCAACCGCGCGCCGGAACCGCGCTCTACTCCTCCCCTTCGCGCAGCGAAGCGGGAAACAGCAGCAACAGCCCGCCGGAACCGCGCTCTACTCCTACCCTTTCGCGCAGCGAAGGGGGAGGTCGGGAGGGGGTGCTTCCGACGTGACGCCGGTACTCAGTCCGGCTGCGGCTTGCGCGCGGACGCCGCGCCTCGCAGTTCCTCGATCGTCGCCAGTATCTGCATGAGCACGGCTTCCGTGCGCAGCAGCACATCGTCGTTCCAGAAGCGCAGCACGCGATAACCCTGCTCCCGCAGGTACTCGCTGCGTCGGGCGTCGTAGTCGATCTGCTCCAGGTGCTGGCCGCCGTCCAGCTCGATGGCCAGCTTCAGCGCCGGGCAGGCGAAATCCAGCACGAAGCCGGCGACGGGATGCTGGCGACGAAAACGCGCGTCGCCCAGCTGGCCGGCGCGCAGGTGCTGCCAGAGGCGACGTTCGGCGTCGGTCGCGTTCGATCGCAGCTGGCGGGCGCGGGTGCGGAGCGTGTCCATGGACCAGATCGGCGGCGGACTTGGCGACAGCGCACCCCCTCCCAAGCTCCCCCTTCGCTGCGCGAAAGGGGAGGAGACAAGCGGCAATCGCGCGCCGCAACCCCGCACTACCCCTCCC
>JANJTY010000366.1 GCA_024710865.1 Lysobacteraceae bacterium
GCCGCCGGGGCAGTCGCTGCCGGGTTCGCCTGCGACGCTGCAGGCGCCAGGAAAGTCGGCGCCAGCGACGATGCTGGGGCCGAGGTCGGGGTGGTCGTAGTCCACGCCGGTATCGATCACGGCCCAGCGCACGCCGCTGCCGTCATAGCCCAGGCCGGTCAGATAGGTGTTGTAGCCGGTCACCGGCACGCCGCCGGGGTGGTTGCCGGCGACGATCTGCGCCGCCATTTCGTCGTCCAGCATCGGGGTCGGATGCGAGTAGCCGATCCAGAGCACCTCGGCTTCGCCCGCCAGCGCGGCGAGGCTTCCGGCATCGACCTCGGCGATGGCCTCGAAGAAGGCGCGGTCGGGCTGGGCCGGATGATGGCGCAGGACGTTCGCGCCGAGCGCCTTCAGGCGGTCGATGGTCGCGTCCTCGTCGCCCTGCGCATGGAACACGATCGACACGTTGCCGATGCGGCCCTGGCGGGTGCGCACGTCGGCGTTGAGCTTGTAGTCCGGATGGAAGGCGCCGGACCAGCGCACGAAGTCCATGGACTCGAGGCGCGCGGCGGCACCGCCCTCGCTCCAGACCAGGTAGGCATTGTGCGGGTAGTACTGCAGCGGCCTGAGGTCGGCGGCGGCGAGCTGGTCGAGCCAGGCCTGCCGCACCGGACCCTCGAACTGCACGAGGCGGAAGCCGCGCCCGTCGGCCTCGCCCGCCTTCAGCGCCACGCGCGGCTCGCCGTCCGTGACCGGATCGAAGCGGTGTCCGGGCACGTTCAGTAGTCCGGCTTCGGGCTGCAGCTCGAAGGCGACGCCCGCACGACGCAGGGCCGCGCGCTCTTCGGCCGATGCGGTCAGCCAGAGGAAGCCGCCATAGTCGCGAACCCGCTGCTGGCCTATGCCGGCGGCCGCCAGCTGGTCCGCCGCCGCGGCCGGCAGGCGCAGCGACAGCGAATCGGTTGGCCGGGCGGAGCTTGCGGCGGCTGTGCCGGTCGAGAGCGCGGCAACGAGGGCAAGCGAAAGCGCGGAACGCCGCGCCTGGATGGTGCGAGGTGGCATGCAGTGATCTCCCTGGCGCCGATGGCGCGGTTCGCGGTGCCCTCCCCGGGGCACTCGACTGCCGAGCATAGACTGGCCGTGACGTAGGCACCATCGGCGCGGCGGCTCGGCGCGCGTCCGGCGTGGCCGCCGGTTCCGTTCACTTCTGCCTGTGCGGCTTGCGCTCCGGCTGGCCCCACCAGGCCGCGTTGGCCAGGATCACCCAGCCCAGCAGCAGGATGGGCGATGCGTAGAACGAGAGCACGGCGAGCACCAGCACGACCTGGAAGGCGAGATCGTTGGCGCTGCGGTCTTCCGGCTGGATCCCGGCCATGATGTTGAACACCACGTGCTCGAGGTTGAGCAGCGACAACGTGACCACGATCAGGGCGAGCGGCAGGCCCGTCCCGACCACCAGCTCCAGCGGCCGCAGGCCGGCCACGCGGTGCAGGAACCGGACCAGGAGGCCCACGCGCCAGGCCGCGACCAGGGCCAGGAACCAGGCGTTGGCGCTGGCTGCGGCCTGCAGGGGGAGAAAGCGCTCGACCGGGATCGCATACAGCCAGGCTGGCGGTGCGGTGAGGCTGATGAACACGAGCAGGTTGCGGTAGCGCCAGTTCAGCGGTCGGAACGGATAGAGCAGCAGCCACAGCAGCAGGGCCAGGGCGAACACGTAGGCGAGCGAGCCAAGGCCCAGCAACTGCCACCACTCGGCGCGCGGATTGTCCCAGTAGCGGCCGATGCCGGCGAGCCAGGTGCATGCCAGGCCGAAGGCCAGGAAGCCTTGCCAGTGGCTGTGCAGGGCGGCGCTGGGGCGCCGGAAGGCGAGCAGGCGTGCGGTGTCGCGCAGCAGGATCGACAGGGACGGAAGAGGCATGATCGGCTCAGGCCGGCACAGGGGCCGTGCCCGGCAGCCAGTCGTCCAGCGCCTCGATCGGCGCCGGACGGCCGAACAGGTAGCCCTGGAACTGGCGGCAGCCCAGGTCGGCCAGCACCTCGCGCTGCGCCGCTTCCTCCACGCCTTCGGCCAGCACTTCGAGGCCCAGGCCGCGGCCGAGGTCGATCACCGACTTCACGATCGCCATGGCGTTGGGTTCGATCAGCAGGTCGCGCACGAAACTGGTGTCGATCTTGATCAGGTCGAGCGGCAGGCGCTTGATGTAGTGCAGGGCCGAGTAGCCGGTGCCGAAATCGTCCAGCGCGATGCGCACGCGCTGCCCACGCAGGCGCGCCAGGGTCTCGATCGCGAGGTCGATGTCCTCCACCAGCTGGCTCTCGGTGATCTCGATCTCCAGCCGGCTGCCGTCGATGCCTGCGGCGGCGATCTCCGCCAGGACCGCGTCCACGAAACCGGGCTGATGCAGCTGGCGCGCGCTGACGTTGACCGACAGGCGCAGCTCGCGCCTGCGCGGGTCGCCCGACCAGGCCGCCAGCTGTCGGCAGGCCTGGCGCAGCACGAAGTCGCCCAGCGGCAGGATCAGGCCGCTGGCCTCGGCCAGCGGGATGAAGCTGGCCGGGGGCACCAGGCCGCGGCGCGGGTGCTGCCAGCGCACCAGGGTCTCGAAGCCCAGCAGGCATCCGTCCAGATCGATCTGCGGCTGGAAGTGGAGCAGGAACTGCCCGGCCGCCAGACCGGCACGCAGGTCGGCTTCGAGCGCGGCGCGTGCGGCGATCGCGGCTTGCATTTCGGGCAGGAAGACGCGCGCACGTCCAGGGCCGGCGAGGCTGGCCTGGGACAGGGCGAGGTCGGCATGCCGCAACACCTCCTCGACCGCCGCGGAAGGATCGGTGAAGAAGGCGATGCCCAGGCTGGCGTTGCCGTGGTAGGGCTCGCCGGCGATCTCCCAGGGCCGGGCCACCTCGTCCAGCAGGCGCTGGGCGAAGCCGCCGACCACGCGCTGCGCCTCGCTGGCGAGGAGGGGCAGGCGCGGCAGCAGGCAGGCGAACTCGTCGCCCCCGAGCCGCGCCGCGAGCACCTCGTCCTGCAGGCAGAGACGGATGCGCTGCGCCACCTCGACCAGCCAGGCATCGCCGGCGGCGTGGCCGCGGGTATCGTTCAGCTCGCGGAAGCGACTGAGGTTGAGCAGCAGCAGCGCGCCCTGGTGGTCGCCCTCGCGACAGTCGGCCAGCGCCTGGCGCAGGCGTTCCTGCAGGGCATGGCGGTTGAGCAGGCGGGTGAGCGGGTCGAGGTGGGTCAGCTCGTGCAGGCGCGCCAGCAGCTGGTGCTGCTCGGTGATGTCGGTGGCGATGCCGCAGAGTTCGGCTCCGCCGTCGCTGGCGGGAAGGGGCAGGGTGACGCTGAGGAAGCTGCGCGACTCGCGCCCGCCCGCGGCCAGCCGTTCCTCCTGCACGATGCGTTCGCCGCCTTCCAGCACGCGCCGATCGTCCGCTTCGCGCCGCCGCGCGGTGGCGGCGTCGTACAGGTCGGCGTCGCGCCGGCCGAGGATGCGCGCCTCCGGCAAGCCGAGCAGGTCGCAAACCTTGCGGTTGACGTAGCGGTAGCGCAGTTGCGCGTCCTTGATGAAGATCTGCGCGTCGACGCTGTTCAGGATCGTCGCCAGTCGCGTTTCGCCGGCGCGGATCGAGCGCGTCTTGCGTTCGACTTCGCGCCGCAGCCAGGCCACCAGTCCGAGCGCGGTCAGCAGGAGGAGGCCGGCGGTGGCGGCGGTCCAGAGCGCGTAGCGCGGCAGTCCGGCCTCCGGGGCGGGCGCGCCCCAGCGCCGCAGCAGCTCGAAGTAGAAGGAATCCGAGTGCGCCCGCCAGGCATCGAGATGGCGGTCGATCGCGTCCAGCAGCTCGGCGTTGCGGCCCTTGCCGGCGGCATAGAACAGCCGCGAGGGCAGGAAGATCAGGGCGGTCTGGCGCAGGCCGCGCGGCAGGGCGCTGCGATCCCCGAAGTGGAAATTGGTCGCCACCGCGTCGGCCTCGCCCGCGACCACGGCCTCGATCGCCGCGTCCATGCTGGGCAGGGGCAGCCATTCGACCTCGATACCGAAGCCTTCGGCCAGGTCGGCCAGGTAGGCCTGCTGCACCGAGCCCGCGAGCAACGCCACGCGGCGGCGGTCCAGATCCAGCATCGAGCCCAACGCGACGTCGGCGCGCGCGTAGATCTGGCTCCAGCTGTGCAGGGCCGGTACCGCATGGAAATCGAAGCGCGCGCTGCGCATCTCGTTCTGCGCCACGTCCGGCATCAGGTCGAGGGCGCCGGCTTCGAGCAGGTCGAGGCAGGTCTCCCAGGCGCAGGGTACGGGCTTGAGGGTCCAGCCCTCGCGCCGCGCGATCTCGGTGAGCAGCTCGCCGAGGATGCCGTCCAGTCGCCCGTCGGCGCCCCGCATCAGCTTGGGCGGGTTCTCGTACACCCCGACCATCACCTCGCGCGCCATGGCGGGGGCAGCGAGGGCAAGCAGCAAGCCAAGAACGCCGGCCGCCGTTGCCGCGAGGCAGGCAGGTCGGACCGGGAAGAAGCGGCGCAGTGCGACGCGGGCGAGACGCATGGCCCAGTGTGCGGCCGCTGCGATGACGATTCCAAGTGGCAGTGGCCTGCGCCGCCCGATGGCGCCGGAGCAACACTGATCCCGCGCCTTGGATCCCGACCGCGCAATGACGTTGGCCAACGTCCGCCGGCGCAGGCGCAGCCCGCGGAGGCCATGGCCCGGATCGCGTCCGAACGGCGTATCAGGGTGCATGGACAGCGCATCCGATCGATCACCTGGTGCAGCGCCGAAGGCCCGCCGCCCAAGCGCCTGGGAGCGGATGTTCCTGCGCCGCTACCCGTTGGCCTCGCGATGGGGCCTGGCCCTGCCGATCGGCGCGACCCTGCTCGGCAACGGCCTGGTGGTCTGGCTGGTGGTCAGCGGCCGGATGACACCCTTCGAACTGGTCCTGATGGTGACGATCGAAGCGCTGCTGCTGGCCACCATCGCCTGGCTGCAGAAGCGCGCGGTGCCGGCCGAGGCGCTCGAACCCGACCCCATGACGCGCCGGGACCGGCTGCGGACGCTGGGCTTCCTGCTGGTCTGGCTGGGCGGGGTGTACGCCTTCACCCTGTTCGGCCTCGTGCCCTCGGGCGACGCGATGCTCGCCCTGCTGCGCGACCCGCTGGGTTTCCTGTCCGCTTCCGCGCTCGTGGGGCCGCTGCTCGTGACCCTGATCGCGGCGGCGCTGGAGGTGCTGCAGGACCACCGCCACTTCCGTCGCCACGGGGGCCTTTTCTTCAGCACGCCGGGGTTGCAGGGCTCGGCCCGTCTGCTGACCCTGATCCTCGGCGGCATCCCGTTCGCGATCCCGTTCTTCGCCGCCGCGATCGGGCTCAAGCTCGGCGTTGAGCGGATGCACGCCTGGCTGGAGCGGAAGGTGGGGCAGGGCAGGCGCAAGGCGCTGGTCGCGCTGCTGCCCGGCGTCGCGGTGCTCGCCCTGGTCCTGGCCCTGCTGCTGCTGGCCGACCGCATCGACTCGGCGCTGCAGGACGACGCGGGCTGGTGGGCGCTGGGCTACGGCTGCGCCAAGTTCGTGTCCGAGCTGTTCATCGTCTGCCTGCCGCTGATCGCCGCCCTGCCCGCTGCCGACGAGCCTGCGGTCCCGGTCGCCCAGCGGCGAGCGTCAGGGCGCGCGCGGCTCCCCTGAAGCCGCGGCCGGACCGGGACCCTCTGCCGATCCCTTCAGGAACTGCCCCGCACCGCAGGACGCGCGGATCACCAGCCGGGGCTCGATCATGCGGCTCGCCACGGCGCGTCCCTCGATCTGCGCCACCAGCGACTCGACCAGACACTCCCCCGCCAGCCGCGTGTCCTGCTGTACGGTGGTCAGGGCGGGCGACGCCAGCGCGCTCATCGGCACGTCGTCGAAGCCCACCACGGCCACGGACTCGGGCACGCGATGCCCGGCGCGGTGCAGGCGATTGATCGCGGACAGGGCGATCTGGTCGCTGGCCGCGACCACGGCGTCGAATGCGGTGGCGCTGGCGAACAGGCGCTCGATCGCGGCGGCGCCGGCGTGCATGGCGTTGAGATCGGCATCCGCCTGCAGCGCGGGGTCCAGCGCCAGACCAGCCTCCTCCAGTGCCTCGCGGTAGCCGCGATGGCGCGCGCGGAACTCTGGGCTGTCGGCGTCGCGGTCGCCGAGGAAGGCGATGCGGCGTCGCCCGAGCGCGAGCAGATGGCGCGTTGCCTGCGCCGCGCCGGCGACGTTGTCGCTGCCGACCGAAACGCCAGGCTGGTCGGCATCCACGCAGCCCCAGCGCACGAAGGGCGTACGGCGCGCCACCAGCTCTGCCAGCGTGGCCTCGAAACGGCGGTAGTCGCCATAACCCAGCAGGATCAGTCCGTCCGAACGCCGGCTGCGCAGGTAGTCGGCATGCCAGTCGCGCGAGAGCTGCTGGAGCGAGACGATCAGGTCGAGCCCGCGGCGGCTGGCGGCCTGGGTGATGCCGCCGATCATGGAGAGATAGAAGGGATTCAGGCCGCAGCCCTCGGGCGCGTCGTCGGCGAACAGCAGGAGGGTGAGTGCGCCGGTCTGGCGGGTACGGAGGTGGCTGGCGCGCAGGTCGACGCGGTAGTCGAGCGCGGCTGCGATGTCCAGGATGCGCTGCCGCGTCTCCGCGCCGACGCGCCGGTTGCCGTTCAGCGCGCGCGACACGGTCGACTGCGAGACGCCCGCCAGCGCGGCGATCTCCAGCGAGGTGCTGGGGCGTTCGCCGGCGCCGGGGCGTTGCGGTCGAAGCGGGGCGTGGCCGCGCGCGCGCGCCGCATCGAGCCGGCCCGCACGACTCACGCCGGCCGACCGGTCGATTGCCGCACCATCAGGGTGTGCGCGACGCGGTAGGCGGATTCGGGTCGCGGGTCGCGCAGATAGGTCAGCAGGGCCTGCGTCACGATCCGCCCCATCTCCCGCGTCGGCTGGTGGATGGTGGTCAGCGAGGGAAACAGCTGGCGCGCGATCGGCGTGTCGTCGAAGCCGCAGACCGACAGATCCTGCGGCAGGCGCAGGCCACGCTCGTGCGCGACATACAGGACCCCGGCGGCCATGTCGTCGTTGGCCGCGAAGATGGCGGTCGGCAGTGGATCGAGGTCGAGCAGCTGCTTGGCGGCGATGACGCCGGATTCGAAAGAAAAGGCGCCCTGCACCACCAGCGCCGGATCGAAGCGGATGCCGGCCCTGGCCAGGCCGCTGCGGTAGCCCTCGAGGCGCCAGCCGCTGGCGCCATGCGCCGGGTGGCCGACGATGTGCGCGATGCGCCGGTGACCGAGGGCGACCAGGTGCTCGACCATCTGCTCGGCGGCGCGCGGTTCGTCCATCGCCACGCTCACCCCGTCGCGCGCCTGCTTGGGCGAGATGCGCGCGAAGGGGATCTCGAGTCCGGTCAGGCGATCGAGCAGCTCCGGCGCATCGGTCAGCGGCGGCGTGAGGATCAGGCCGTCGGGCCGCGAGCGCGCCATCAGCTCGTCCACGCTGGCCAGCAGGCTTTCGGGTTCCAGCGCGGCGGGCGAGAGCATGAGGTGGTACTGCTCGCAGGCGCAGGCATCGAGCACGCCGGAGATGACCCCCATGATGTAGTTGTCGGAGGGGTTGTTGTAGACCAGGGCGATGTTGAAGGACCGGCTTCCGGCCAGGCTGCGCGCGGAGACGTGCGGGGTGTAGCGCAGCGCCTCGGCTGCCTGCATGACGCGATCGCGGGTTTCCGGCCGGACGTTGGGCTCCCGGTTCATGACCCGGGAAACCGTCTTGATCGACACCCCGGCTGCCGCCGCGACGTCCTCGATCCGAGCGCGTGATGCCATTGGCGCGGTGCTCCCCTGCTTCCTTCCCCTTCGCACTATAAGCGATGAGGGATTGGATGACAGCGTTGTCATCCCGCATCCGGGCATGCACAATCGGCCGACGCGGAACCTCGCGGTCCGCTCCTGGGAGGGGGTGCAAGCATGAGTCTCAGTCATTCACCGGCGGCGCTGGGCGCCGCCGAAGCGGGTGCGCCGGCGAACGGGCGTGCGCTGGTCATCGTCACGATCCTGTTCTTCATGTGGGGCCTGCTGACCTCGCTGAACGACATCCTGATCCCGCACCTGAAGTCGATCTACACGCTGAGCTACGTGCAGGCGATGCTGGTGCAGTTCTGCTTCTTCGGGGCGTATTTCGTGGTCTCGGTCCCGGCCGGCGCGCTGGTGCGCCGGATCGGTTACCAGAACGGTGCGGTCGCGGGCCTGGTCATCGCCGCCAGCGGCTGCCTGCTGTTCTACCCGGCCGCCAGCAGCGGCTACGCGCTGTTCCTGTTCGCCTTCTTCGTCCTGGCGGCGGGCATCACCGTGCTGCAGGTCGCGGCCAATCCCTTCGTCACCCTGCTGGGCGACCCGCGCACCGCCTCCAGCCGCCTGACCCTGACCCAGGCCTTCAACTCGCTCGGCACCACGGTGGGGCCGCTGTTCGGCGGCCTGCTGATCCTGGGCGGCGTGGCCGTGCTGAGCGAGGCCGAGCTTGCCGCGCTGGACGCCGCGCAGCTCAGCGCGCACCGCGCGGCGGAGGCGGCCGCCGTGCGTGGCCCTTACCTGATGCTGGCCGGCACGCTGCTGGTGCTGGCGGTGCTCTTCGCCTTCGCGCGCCTGCCCAGGGTCGTCCATGCCGAACCGGCGGGCGAGGGCGGTAGCGCCCTGGCCGTGCTGCGCCACCGCAACCTCCTGCTCGGCGCGATCGGCATCTTCCTCTACGTGGGCGCCGAGGTCAGCATCGGTAGTTTCCTCGTCAACTTCTTCGGTGAGCCCCACATCGCCGGCCTCGACCACGCCACCGCGGCCACGTATGTCGCCTACTACTGGGGCCTGGCCATGGTCGGGCGCTTCATCGGCTTCGCCGTGATGCAGCGCGTCAGCCCGGGCCTGACCCTGGGCTTCAACGCGGCCTGTGCGATGGGATTGATCCTGCTCGCGGTGCTGGGCGAAGGCCGGCTCGCGATGTGGGCCATCATCGGTGTCGGGCTGTTCAACTCGATCATGTTCCCGACCATCTTCTCCATCGCCCTGCATGGGCTCGGCGCGCGCACCGGACAGGGCTCGGGCATCCTCTGCATGGCGATCGTGGGCGGTGCGCTGGTCCCCTTCGTGCAGGGCTATGTCGCCGATAACGCCGGCCTGCAGCCCTCGTTCTTCGTGCCGATGGCCTGCTACGGCTTCATCCTCTACTTCGGGCTCCGCCACGCGCGGGTGTTCCTGGAACCGACGCCGGCGCGGTGAACGCGCGGCCGTGCCAGCGCCGCGGTCCCTG
Organism: Lysobacteraceae bacterium; assembly: GCA_024710865.1. Classification (GTDB taxonomy): domain Bacteria; phylum Pseudomonadota; class Gammaproteobacteria; order Xanthomonadales; family Xanthomonadaceae; genus JANJTY01. Next base: position 9,274 of record JANJTY010000366.1, read on the forward strand.
GGTCGCGGCGCTCACGCTCTGGCTTGGATGCATCGGCGCGGCGCCGGCCGAGCCGCGTCCGCAACCTGGACAGCCCAGCGTGGTGCGGGTGGTGGCTTCGACTGCCGGCGGCTGGACGCTCGAAGTCAATGGTGAACCCTTCTTCGTGCGCGGCGCCGGTGTCGACGGCGGCGACCTGTCCGAGCTGGCGGCGCGCGGCGGCAATGCGGTGCGGACCTGGAGCGGCGACCGCCTCCGCGGCCGGCGCGGCTCGGTGCTCGACGCGGCGCTGGAGCAGGGCCTGTTCGTCGCCCTCGGGCTCGAGGTGGGTCGAGAGCGCCACGGCTTCGACTATGGCGATGCGCGGGCGGTCGAACGACAGCTCGAACGCCTGCGCCGCGAAGCCCGGCGCCACCGCGACCATCCGGCCCTGCTGCTTTGGGTGGTCGGCAACGAGCTGAACCTGGGCGCACGCGATCCGCGCGTCTGGGACGCGGTCAATGGCATCGTGCAGATGATTCGCGCCGAGGACCCCGCGCATCCGGTGCTCACGCCGCTGGCGGGCATCGACGCCGGGGCGATCGCGGACTTGACCCGGCGTGCCCCGGCGCTGGAGCTGCTTGGCGTGCAGCTGTACGGAGCCATCGAGCGCCTGCCCGACCTGGCTGCCGCGGGCTGGCGCGGGCCATACCTGGTCACCGAGTGGGGACCGACCGGTCACTGGGAGGTCGCGCAGACGCCCTGGGGCGCGCCGATCGAGGACAGTAGCCACGCCAAGGCGCAGCGGTTGCTGCAGCGCTACCGCGGGTCGATCCTGGCCGACCCGGCGCACTGCCTCGGCAGCTTCGCCTTCCTGTGGGGTCAGAAGCAGGAGCGCACGCCGACCTGGTACGGTCTGTTCCTCGCCAGCGGCGAAGCGACGGAGGCGGTCGATGCCCTGCAGCAGCTCTGGACCGGACACGCACCGGAGCGGCCGGCACCGGCGGTCCATGGCCTGCGCCTGGACCGGCGCGAAGCCGCGGACGGGATCGTGCTCGCGCCGGGCCAGGCCGTGCTGGCGGAGGTCGAGGCCGTTTCGGCAGCGCCCTCCGAGCTGCGCTTCGACTGGGAGATCCGGCAGGAGAGCCGCGCCACGAGCATCGGCGGCGATGCCGAAGCGCTGCCCCGGCGCGTTTCCATCCACCTGACGACGCTGCCCGGCGGGCGGGCGGGCTTCGAGGCGCCGCGCCGCAGCGGCAACTATCGGCTGTTCGTCACCGTGCGCGACGCTGGCGGCAAGGCTGGGCATGCGAACCTTCCGTTCCGGGTCGCGCCGCGCTGAGCGCGCCGGCCGCGCGCGGTCTTCAGGTCCTTGACCGCAGCGCCACGGCGGCTGCGCCCAGCAGGCCGGCCTGCGGATGCACCACGGCATGCACCGGCACCCGCGCCATCGCCTGGCTGAAGCGGCCCTTGTTCTCGAAGGCGCGACGGAAACCGCCGCGCTGCAGGTCGTCCAGCAGCAGGGGCACCAGTCCACCGGACAGGAACACCCCGTCCCAGCCGCCGAAGGTCAGGACCAGATCGCCGGCGAATGCGCCGAAGACCTCGCAGAACAGCGCCAGCGCCTCGTTCGCGACCGGGTCGCCGCCGCGCGCGCGCGCGGTGACCCGCTCCGGCGCCAGATCCTCGGGCGCCTGGGCGCCGCCCAGCCGCGACAGCGCCCAGTGCAGGTTGCTCAGGCCGCCGCCGCTCAGCAGGCGCTCGTAGGAAACGCGCGCGAAGCGCGTCGCGAGCTGCTCGAGCACGGCACGCTGGCGCGCGGTCTTGGGCGCGAAGGCGGCGTGCCCGCCCTCGGATTCCAGCGCCAGCTCCAGGCCCGGCCGGCGCAGCAGGGCGCTGACGCCAAGGCCGGTGCCGGGTCCCAGCACCGCGAAGGTCTGTTCCGATCCGCCCGCGACCGCGTCGCGTGGCTCGCCCAGTGCCACGCGGTCGGCCGGACCGAGGTGGGGCACGGCCATGGCCTGGGCGGTGAAGTCGTTCAGCAGGCCAACCCGCTCCAGCGCCAGCGCATCGGCGCACTCGGCCGCATCGATGCGCCAGGGATGGTTGGTCATCTCGGCGCGTTCGGCTTCGACCCGTCCGGCCACGGCGAAGACCGCACTGGCCGGGCGAAGCGCCGGTTCGCCCACCGTTTCGAGGTAGTGGCGGGCCGCAGCCACCAGCGACGCATGCTCGGCCACCGCGAGCTGGCGTGGTGCGTGCAGGGCGGGGATGCGCTGGGCCGATGAACCCGCCAGCGCGAAGCGCACCCAGGTGCCGCCGACATCGGCCACCAGGGCCGGACGGTCCATGCTCACGTCGCGACCTGCGTGATGCGGTCGTGCCCACGATCCGGCGCGCCCGTCGGCCGCGCGCATTCCGCCCGCTGAGATACCGGCTTCATGCTGATCCACTCCCCTCCCGTTCCCCGTCCCGATCCCGTCGAAAGGCGCGGCGCCGCGCACGCTGCGGCTGGCTATCGACACTTCGATCCGGCCTTTCGGAGGGCAGTAAGCCCGACAATTGACAACGCTGTCAATGCTGGTGTCATAATCCGCCCTCGCGTCGCCGGGCGGGTGCGGGCGACCAAGTGCAGGATCTCGGAGGGAGGGGATGCACGTGAAGCAAACGAGCCTGTGGACGTCGCAGGGCCGCTGGCAGCGCGCGCTGCTGCCGCTGGGACTTGTGCTGGGCGCGGCCTGCGCGCCGCTCCACGCCGCCGCCGATGGTGCAGCGGACTCCACCGTGCACCCCGAGCTCTGGCCGGCGCTGGCCTCGCCGATCCCCGCCGATGCCGCACTGGAGGCGCGCGTCGATGCGCTGCTGCAGCGTCTGAGCCTGGAGGAAAAGGTCGGGCAGGTGGTGCAGGGCGACCTCGACTCGATCACGCCCGAGGACCTGCGCACCTACCGCCTGGGTTCGGTCCTCGCCGGCGGAAACTCCGAGCCCGGCAAACGCTACAACGCGCCTGCCGCCGACTGGCTGGCCCTGGCCGATGCCTTCTACGAAGCCTCGGTGGATGCGTCGTCGGGCGGCGCCGCGATTCCCGTCCTGCTCGGCATCGACGCCGTGCACGGCCACAACAACGTGGTCGGCGCCACCCTGTTCCCGCACAACATCGGCCTCGGCGCGGCGAACGACGCCGAGCTGGTGCGCCGCATCGCCGAAGCCACCGCGCTGGAACTGCGCGCCACCGGCTTCGAGTGGACCTTCGCGCCGACCGTGACCGTGCCGCGCGACGACCGCTGGGGCCGCACCTACGAGGGCTATTCGGAGGACGCGGCGCTGGTCTCGCGCTACGCCACCGCGGTGGTCGAGGGCCTGCAGGGCGCGGTTGGCAGCGAGGGATTCCTCGGCGGGGATCGGGTTCTGTCGACCGCCAAGCACTACATCGGCGACGGCGGCACCTTCGAGGGCAAGGACAAGGGCGACGCGCGCGTTTCCGAGGAAGAACTGCGCGACATCCACGGCGCCGGCCACATCGCCGCGCTGAAGGCGGGCGTGCAGTCGGTGATGGCTTCGTTCTCCAGCTGGAACGGCGAGAAGATGCACGGCCACCATGGCCTGCTCACCCGCATCCTGAAGGAGCGCCTGGGTTTCGACGGCTTCGTGGTCGGCGACTGGAACGGCCATGGCGAAGTGGCCGGCTGCACCGACAAGAGCTGCCCGCAGGCCCTCATCGCGGGCGTGGACATGTACATGGCGCCCGACACCTGGCGCGACGTGTACCGCAACACCCTGGCCCAGGTGCGCGACGGCACCATCCCGATGAGCCGGCTCGACGATGCGGTGCGCCGCATCCTGCGGGTCAAGCTGCGCCTTGGCCTGTTCGAGGCCGGGCCCCCGTCGCGGCGCGCCCACGGCGCCGACTTCGCCGTGCTCGGCCAGCCGCCGCATCGCGCGCTGGCGCGGGAGGCGGTGCGGCGCTCGCTGGTCCTGCTCAAGAACGCGGGCGGCGTGCTGCCGATCGACCCCCGCCGCCGCATCCTGGTGGCCGGTGAAGGCGCCGACAGCATCGCGCGGCAGAGCGGCGGCTGGACCCTGACCTGGCAGGGCACCGGTACCCAGCGCGAGGATTTCCCCAACGCGCAAACCCTGTGGGAAGGCTTCCGCGAACAGGTCGAAGCCGCCGGCGGCAGCGCCGAGCTGGCCGCGGACGGGCGCTACGCGCAGCGCCCCGACGTGGCGATCGTGGTGTTCGGCGAGGAGCCCTATGCCGAGTTCATCGGCGATGTCACCCACGTCGGCTATCAGATCGGCAAGCCCAACGACCTGGCCCTGATCCGGCGCCTGAAGGACGAGGGCATCCCGGTGGTGGCCGTGTTCCTCAGCGGCCGCCCGCTCTGGGTCAACCGCGAGATCAACGCCGCCGACGCCTTCGTCGCGGCGTGGCTGCCGGGCTCCGAGGGCGCCGGCGTCGCCGACGTGCTGCTGGCCAAGGCGGACGGCAGCGTGCAGCACGATTTCAGCGGCCGCCTGTCCTTCTCCTGGCCACGTTCGGCGGTGCAGAGCCCGCTCAATGCCGGCCAGCCTGGTTACGACCCGCAGTTCCCGCTCGGCTTCGGCCTGAGCTACACCGCGCCCGCCGCGACCCCGACGCTGAGCGAGGAGTCCGGCCTGGACGATCAGCCGCAGGGCCTGCCGGAGGCCTTTTTCGGTCGTGGCGCCACGCCCACGGGCTGGTCCTGGTGGATCGCCGACAGCGAGCAGCGCGGACTGGCCCTCGCACGCTTGCCCAGCGGCGATGCGGTGTCCAGCCTGGAAGTGAGCGCACTCGACCATCGCGCCCAGGAGGACGCACGGCGCCTGCGCTGGACCGGTGGCGCGCGTGGTCGGGTCTGGATCGAGGCCGAACAGGCCGTCGACCTGCGCGAGCCGGCCACGGCCGGACAGCATCTGGTCGCCACGCTGAGGCTCGGAAGCAAGGCGCCGGGTCCGGTCCGGCTCGGCCTGGCCGGCACCGCGCTGCCGCTGCAGGCCTTGCTGGCAAGCCTTCCCGTCGGGGAGTGGTTGGAGGTCTCCGTGCCGCTGGCCTGCTACGCCAGGGCGGGCGCACCGCTCAGTGCCGTGCGCCGCGTCTTCGAGCTCGACACCGAGGCGGCGCTGGACCTGGCCGTGTCGCGCGTGGCGCTGGGCACGGCCGCGCCGCACGCGCTGAGCTGCGACTGACGCACCCCGCCGTGCCTCCGGTGAGAATCAGATCACACACTCTTCGCCAGCGGTTGACAACGCTGTCATGTCGGCGTGCAATGCCCCCACGCTGCAAAAGAAGTACCTGGGGTTTCGAACAGACAATCCATCGTGCCGTGCACGAGTTCGAGGGGAGGAACAACCGATGACTCAGAAACACTCCGTGCCGCAACGGCGCCTGCTGTCCGTCGCCCTGTTGCTGGCGCTGGCCCATCCCGGCTGGGCCCTGGCCCAGGAGGCCGAGGAGGACGCCGCGGCGGCCGAGGAAGACGAGGCGGCCGAGCTGGATGCCGTGGTGGTGACCGGCATCCGCGGCAGCCTGACCTCGTCGATGAACGTCAAGCGCGACGCCCAGGGCGTGGTCGACGGCATCGTCTCGGAAGACATCGGCAAGTTCCCCGACACCAACCTGGCTGAGTCGCTGCAGCGGATCAGCGGCGTCTCGATCGACCGCGTCAACGGCGAAGGCTCGCGCGTGACGGTGCGCGGCGTCGGCCCCGACTTCAACCTCGTGCTGCTCAACGGCCGCCAGATGCCGGCGTCGAGCATCGCCGACACCGGCCCCTCCAACTCGCGCGCCTTCGACTTCGGCAACCTCGCGTCCGAGGCGATCTCGCAGGTCGATGTGTACAAGACCAGCCGCGCCTCCAGCCCGACCGGCGGCATTGGCGCGACCATCAACATCCGCACCACGCGCCCGCTCGACGCGCCGGGCCAGCGCGCCAGCCTGGGCCTCAAGGCGGTGCACGACAGCTCCGTCGACAACCTGCCCGAGCCGCTGCAGGGCGATTCGGTGACGCCCGAGGTCTCGGGCATCTACAGCAATACCTTCGCCGACGGGCGCTTCGGCATCGCGCTCAGCGGCAGCTACCAGGAACGCGACTTCGGCTTCAACCAGGTCGCCACGCCGAACGGCTGGCGCACCTTCCGCGGCGACGAGAACAACTGGGGCACGATCCCGCAGCCCGGCGCGCCGGGTTCGGAAAACATCGTCAACCGTCCGGATGCGGGCGACATCTATTCGGTGCCGCAGAACCTGCTGTACAGCGTCAACGGCGTGAGCCGCGAGCGCACCAACGGCCAGCTCACCCTGCAGTACGCGCCGACCGAACGGGTCACGGCCACGCTCGACTACACCTACTCCGAGAACAAGATCCAGAGCCAGCGCAACGAGCTCTCGGTCTGGTTCAACTTCGGACCCTCCAGCAGCGCCTGGACCGACGGCCCGGTGGCGGCGCCGCTGCTGTATTCGGAGTTCATCCCGAATGCCAACAGCGACCTCGCCATGGGCGGCGCGATGAACGCGACGCGCAACGAAAACACCTCGCTCGGCTTCAACCTCGAGTGGGACGTCACCGACGCGCTCAAGCTCAACCTCGACTACCATGATTCCCAGGCCACGTCCGGCGCCGACAGCCCCTTCGGTTCCTCGGGTGTACTCGGCACCGCAGGCTTCTTCCGCGGCACCACCAGCGTCGACTACTCGCGCCCCTTCCCGGTGCTGTCGGTGACGCTGCCGCCCGGCATGAGCCAGATCGATCCGGCCGGCATGATGGTGACCGGCTCCACCTTCCGCAACAGCTACATGAAGGCGGAGGTCGAGCAGCTGCAGCTCGCTGGCGAGTTCCAGTTCGAGAACTACTCCAGGCTCGACTTCGGCATTGCCAGCACCGAGGTGCGCAACCGCTCGGCCTTCGCGAACGTCCAGCTCGACACCTGGGGTGGTGCCACCAGCCCGGCCGATTACCCGGACAACCTCTGGGTGCTGGACCACATGGGCCGCTACTTCGACCAGTTCGCCGGCCACAACGCGCCCGGGTTCAGCGACGCCTTCTTCGTCTGGGACTTCGCCACCGTACGCCAGCTGGCGGCCGATGCGTGGGCGCGTGCCGGCAATGACCCGGCCAACTACCTGGCGTCGAACAACTTCACCACCGACCGCCGCGTCGAGGAGGACTCGCGCAGCGCCTACCTGCAGTGGAGCAACACCTGGGACCTGGCGATGCCGCTCAGCGTCGCGGTCGGCGTGCGCTACGAAGAGACCGACGTGACCTCCTCGGCCCTGGTGCCGGTGGCCACCGGCATCTCCTGGGGCTCGGCCAACGAGCTCAGTATCATTCGCGGCGCGCAGGGCTTCACCACCTTGACCGGCAGCTACGACTACATCCTGCCCAACCTGGACATGGCCCTGCAGATGACCGACGACGTCGTGCTGCGCGGCAGCTACGGCGAGACCATCGGTCGTCCCGGCTGGGGCGACATCCAGGGTGGGCAGACGCTCAGCGACCTGGTGCGGGTCGACGGTGGCACCGGCAGCCAGGGCAACCCGGGCCTCGAGCCGCTGCTGTCGCAGAACTTCGACCTGTCGGTGGAGTGGTACTACGGCGAGGCGAGCTACGTCGCGGCCGGGTTCTTCCGCAAGAACATCGACAACTACATCGGCGTGACCCAGATCATCGACACGCCGTTCGACCTGCACACGCCGATCGGGGGCACCTACTGGAATGCGGCGCTCGCCAACGGCTGCCCGCAGGCGGACGTGGTCTGCATCCGCAACTACATCTTCGACAACTTCGCGGGCCAGCCCGGCGTCAGCGTCACGGGCACGGATGCCAGCGGCAACCGTACCGGCACCATCGTCGGCCAGCCGGGCGATCCCATCGCCCAGTTCCGCATCAGCACCCCGGCCAACCAGCGCTCGGCCTCGCTCGATGGCTGGGAGTTCAACCTCCAGCACCTGTTCGGCGATTCGGGTTTCGGCATCTCGGCGAACTACACCATCGTCGACTCCGGCCTGACCTACGACAACGAGGTGATCGGCGAGCAGTTTGCGCTCGAGGGGCTGAGCGATTCGGCCAACCTGGTCGGCTTCTTCGAGAAGGGACCGTGGCAGGTGCGCCTGGCCTACAACTGGCGCGACAAGTTCCTCGCCGGCCGCTTCGATGGCGCCGGTCCGAACCCGGCCTATGTCGAGGATTACGGCCAGGTCGACATGAACCTGAGCTACGAGTTCAACGAGAATCTCGTGGTGGCGCTGGAGGCCATCAACCTCACCGACGAGACCCAGCGCCTGCACGGTCGCAACGAGAACCAGGTGCTCTACGCCACCCAGACGGGCCCGCGCTATATGCTGGGCCTGCGCTACAAGTTCTGACGCGGCACAACCCGCAGGGACGCCCGGTTCGGGACCGGCCCGGCGCCGCCAGCGATGGCGGCGCCGGGCTTCCCCCTCGGGCGGCGCGCGGTGGGCTGGAACCAGAACCAAGGGGTGGGCATGCGGAGGGTGTTGGTTGTCGGCGGCGGCTCGGCCGGGTGGCTCACGGCCTGCGTGCTGGCGGCGGAACTGGGCGGCCCTGACGGCGTCAAGGTCGCCCTGGTCGAATCGCCCGACGTGCCCACCATCGGCGTGGGCGAGGGCACCTGGCCGAGCATGCGCGACACCTTGCGCGGCATCGGCATCGGCGAATCCGAGTTCATGCGCGACTGCGATGCTGCCTTCAAGCAGGGCTCGAAGTTCGTCGCCTGGGCCGATGCCGATCCTGCGCAGCAGTACTACCATCCGTTCGCGCTGCCGCACGGCTACACCGAGTGCAACCTCGCCGCCGGCTGGGCCGCGCGCGGCGGGCGCGAGGGCTATGCCGACCTGGTCAGCGCGCAGCCGGCGGTGTGCGAATCCGGTCTCGGACCCAAGCAGTTCGCCACGCCGGAGTACGCCGCGGTGGCCAACTACGGCTATCACCTCGACGCGGCCAAGCTTGGGCTCCTGCTTCGCCGCCACGCCATCGAACGCCTCGGCGTGCGCCACATCAGCGATCACGTCGAAGAGGTGATCGCGCGCGAGGACGGCGGCATCGCGGCGCTGCGCACGCGCACGCACGGCCTGCTCGAGGCCGACCTGTTCATCGACTGCACTGGGCTGCGCGCGCTGCTGATCGGCCAGCACTTCCAGGTGCCGAAGATCGACTGCGGCGAGGTGCTGTTCAACGATCGCGCCCTCGCGCTGCAGGTCGACTATGCTTCGGCGCAGGCGCCGGTGGCCTGCCAGACGATCTCGACCGCGCAGCCGCACGGCTGGATCTGGGACATCGGCCTGCCCACGCGGCGCGGCCTGGGGCATGTCTACAGCAGCCGCGACAGTTCCGATGACGAGGCCGCGGCCCGCCTGCTGGCCTACGCCGAGCGCAGCGGCGCCGCCGCGGTGAGCCTGCGCGGCGCGCCGCGCCAGATCCGCCTGGAGCCGGGCTACCGGCGCGACTGCTGGGTGCACAACTGCGTCGCGGTGGGCCTGGCGGCCGGTTTCGTGGAGCCGCTCGAAGCCTCCTCGCTGGTGCTGGTCGAACTCGCCGCGGCCTCGCTTGCCGCGTCTTTTCCCACGCGCCGCGAGGACATGCCGCTGCTGGCGCGTCGCTTCAACGAGGCGTTCCGCTACCGCTGGCAGCGCGTGATCGATTTCCTCAAGCTGCACTACGCCGTGTCGCGCCGCGAGGACAGCGACTACTGGCGCCGCCACCGCGATCCGGCGAGCTGGACGGATGCGCTGCGCGAGCTGCTGCCGCTGTGGCGGCGCCAGCCGCCGTCCAGCCACGACTTCCCGCGCGCGCAGGAGATCTTCCCCTCGGCCAGCTACCAGTACGTGCTGTACGGCATGGGCCAGCGACCCGAGCCGCGCGGACGGCGTCGCAGCGACGAACCGGAGCGGGTCGAGGCCTGCTTCGCCGAAGTCTCGGCCCTGCGCCGCCGCCTGCTGGAGGGCTTGCCGCCGCACCGCGAGCTGCTCGATCACATCGCCACGCGCGGCCTGCCGCGCTTCTGAGGGAATGCACATGGCCCAGCACGTTCCGCTCGACCCGCGCCAGCACCGCGACCTGCGCGTCATCACCCGGCGCGGCCAGGCCTTCGGCGACGGCGCGATGCTCGCGCCGACCTTTCCCGCCGAGTTCCGCAACCTGCAGGCGCACTACCCGATCGTGTTCCAGAAGGCGGCCGACGGCAGCTTCATGCCGGTCGCGCTGCTTGGACTGCGGGAGGGCGAGAACCTGTTCCTGCAGGGCAGCCACTGGGACGCGCACTACGTCCCGCTGAGCATCGAGCGCCAGCCCTTCCTGATCGGCCGCTCGGCCACGGGGCTCGACGTGCACATCGACCTGGACAGCCCGCGCGTCTCGACCAGCGCCGGCGAGCGCCTGTTCACCGAGCACGGCGCGACCACGCCCTTCCTCGAACGCATCAGCGGCCTGCTCGGCGCCCTGCACCAGGGCATGGCCTCGGTCGCCCCCTTCGTGCAGGCGCTGCTGGCGCACGACCTGCTCGAGTCCTTCGTGCTCGACGTGGCCGACGGCGACGGCGGCTCCGGCCGGCTGGCCGGCTACCACACGATCAACGAGGAGCGCCTCGCGGCGCTCGATGCCGCCGCACTGGACGGCCTGCACCGCGCCGGGCACCTCGCGGCCGCGTACATGGCGGTGGCCTCGCTGTCCCAGTTCCGCGGCCTGATCGAACGCTCCCAGCGCACCATCCGCCATGCCTAGGCCGGTGCCCGAAGCGCAGCTCGCCGACCGCGCCTCGCTCGGTGCGGCGCTTGCCGGCTGCGCGGAGCCGCGCGTGTTCCGCGGCCTGGTGGCGGACTGGCCGCTGGTGGCGGCGGCGCGGCGCGCGCCGGCTGCCGCGCGCGATTACCTCGCCGGCTTCGATGCCGGACTGCCGCTGCAGGCCCAGGTCGCGCCGCCGGAAACCCGGGGGCGCTTCTTCTACGACGAGGATCTCACCGGCTTCAACTTCCGGCCGGAGCGGGTCACGCTCGCGGCCGTGCTCGACACCCTGCACCGGCTGGAGGACGAACCCGCGCCGGCGGCGGGCTACGGCGGCTCGACCACGCTGGAAACCTACCTGCCCGGCCTGCGCGAGCAGCACCCGATGCCGGGCGTGCCGCCGGACGCGCTGGCCAGCCTCTGGCTCGGCAACCGCAGCCGCATCGCGGCGCACCACGACGTGCCCGACAACCTCGCCTGCGTCGCCGCGGGCCGGCGGCGCTTCACCCTGTTTCCGCCCGCGCAGGTCGGCAACCTCTACATCGGCCCGCTCGACTTCACCCCGGCCGGGCAGGCCATCAGCCT
>JANJTY010000394.1 GCA_024710865.1 Lysobacteraceae bacterium
GTGAGGCCGCCCATGATGGCGACCGCCATCGGCCCGAAGAAGGCGCTGCGCGACAGCGGGATCATCGCGAGGATCGCGGCGGCGGCCGTGAGCATGATGGGGCGGAAGCGGCGCACGGTCGATTCGACGATGGCATCCCAAGCGCTGCGGCCGTGCTCGCGATCCTGGCCGATCTGGTCGACGAGGATCACCGAGTTGCGCATGATCATGCCGGAGAGCGCGATCGTGCCGAGCATGGCGACGAAGCCGAAGGGTTTGCCGAAGGCGAGGAGGAAGACGGTGACGCCGATCATCCCGAGCGGAGCCGTGAGGAGCACCATCGCGACGAGCGAGAAGCTCTGCAGTTGCAGCATGAGCACGGTGAGCACCGCGATGAAGAACAGCGGCATTCCCGCCGCGACCGACGTGCCGCCCTTGGCACTCTCCTCGACGGAGCCGCCCACCTCGACCCGGTAGCCCAGCGGCAGCCCGGCTTCGATCGACGCGATCTGCGGGGCAAGGTCGGCGACGACGACGGCCGGTTGCACGCCGCCGTACAAGTTCGCGCGGACCGTGACCGTGGGGATGCGGTTGCGGCGCCAGACAACGCCCTGCTCGAAACCGTATTCGGCCGTCGCAACCTGGGCGAGCGAGACGCTGCGACCGCCACCGACCGGAATCGCGAGATCCGGCAACAAACCCAGATGCACGCGCTCGGATTGGGCGCCACGCAGCATCACGTCGATCGTCTCGGTGCCTTCACGGAACTGGGTGACGGCGAAGCCCTGCACGGAGGTGTTGAGCAGGGTCGCGATGTCTTGTGTCGTAAGGCCGAGGAGCCGCGCCTTGTCCTGGTCGATCTTGAGGCGCACGCGCTTGGACGGTTCCTCCCAGTCGAGATGCACGTTGGAGAGCTGAGGGTGGGTGCGCAGCTTCGTCGCCACCTCGTGCGCGATGCGGCGCAGTTCGTCGAGATCCTGACCGCTGACGCGATACTGCACCGGGAAGCCGACCGGCGGACCGTTCTCCAGCCGGTTGACGACGCCGATGAGCTCGGCCGGGGCCTCGTCGAAAAGTGCGATCAGCCGCGTGCGCAAGGCCTCGCGCGCCGCCGGGCCGTCGGTGAGGATCACGAACTGGGCGAAGCTCGTCTGCGGGAGCTGCTGGTCGAGCGGCAGGTAGAAGCGCGGACTGCCGCCGCCGATCCACGCGACGTAGTTCTCGATACCGGCTTGCGCATCGAGGAAGTCTTCGAGACGCCGGACCGCGCGTTCGGTGGCCTGATGCGAGGCGCCCTCGGGAAGGCGCAGATCGACGAGCAGTTCCGGGCGGGTCGAATCCGGAAAGAACTGCTGCGGCACGAAGCGCCCGAACGTGACGAGCGACGCGGCAAAGACGAACAGGGTCAGCGCGATGACAATCCAGCGGTGCGCGACGCAGGCGTCGACCAGCGCGCGCAGGCGCGTGTAGAAGGGGGTGTGGTAGATCGCGTATTCGTCGTGCAGCTCATGCGCATGAGTGGCGCGTTCGGCGAGGCGCGCCCCGAGTCGCGGCGAGAGGCGGCCGACGACACGCGCGAGCACCGAGGGCTTGCCGCGCTGGGCGTGGAAGTCCGGCAGGAGGTGGTAGCCGAGCCAGGGAACGAAGAGCACCGCCGCGACCCAGGACACCAGCAGCGCGATAACCGTGACCTGGAAGATCGAGCGCGTGTATTCGCCGGTCGACGACGCGGCGGTCGCAATCGGCAGGAAGCCCGCCGCGGTCACGAGCGTCCCGGAGAGCATCGGCATCGCCGTTGTGACATAGGCGGCGCTCGCGGCCTTCGCACGCTCCCAGCCCTGCTCCATCTTCGTCGCCATCATCTCCACGGCGATGATCGCGTCGTCGACGAGCAGGCCCAGCGCGAGGATCAGCGCGCCGAGCGAGATCTTGTGCAGCCCGATGCCGAAGAGGTTCATGAACAGGAAGGTGATCGCGAGCACGACCGGAATGATCACGAGCACGACGACGCCGGTGCGCAGGCCGAGCGAGAGCAGGCTCACCGCCATGACGATCACGACCGCCTCGACGAGCACCTGGACGAATTCGCCGACGGAGCGGGTCACAGCGCGCGGCTGGTCGGCGACGCGCTCGAGGCGCACGCCGACCGGCAGTTGCGCGTCGATGCGCACAATGGCCGCATCGAGTTGGCGGCCGAGCGCGATGATGTCGCCGCCTGCGCGCATCGACACGCCGATGCCGAGCGCGTCCTCGCCCTTGAAGCGCATGCGCTCGCGCGGCGGATCGGCGAAGCCGCGGCGCACCTCGGCCACGTCGCCGATGCGGAAGCTGCGCCCCTGCGCGCGGATGACGGTGTCGCGGATGGCGTCGAGGTCCTCGAACGCACCGCTCGGCCGCAGCCACACGCGTTCGTCGCCGGTATCGAAGAAGCCGGCGCCGGTCGTCGCGTTCTGCCCCGCGAGCGCGCCGGTGATGTCGCGCACCGACAGGCCGAAGGTCGCGAGCTTGGTGTTCGAGAGTTCGATATACACGCGCTCGGGCTGCTCGCCGAAGAAGCTGACCTTGGCGACGTCCGGCACGCGCAGGAGCTCGCTGCGGATCGCCTCGGAATAGCGCTTGAGCTCGGCGTAGTCGAGCCCTTCTCCGACCAGCGCGAAGATATTGCCGTAGGTGTCGCCGAACTCGTCGTTGAAGGTCGGACCGACGATGCCCTGCGGCAGGGTGTGGCGGATGTCGCCGACCTTCTTGCGCACCTGGTACCACACTTCCGGCATCTCGCGCGCCGGCGTCGAGTCCTTGGCGACGAAGAACACCATCGACTCACCGGGGCGCGAGAAGCTGCGCAGCACGTCGACCTGGGCGACCTCCTGCAGCTTCTTCTCGATCTTGTCGGTGACCTGGCGCGCGACCTCCTCGGCGGCGGTGCCTGGCCACTCCGTGCGGATCACCATCACCTTGAAGGTGAAATGCGGATCCTCCGACTGGCCGAGCCGGTAATAGGAATACAGGCCGATCAGGGCGAGCACGGCCATGAAATAGAGCACCAGCGCCTGGTG